>DATAFN010000144.1:0-6908 GCA_036257435.1 Actinomycetes bacterium | reverse complement strand
ATGAGCAGCGCCTGATCGAGTTGTTCAATGGTCACGGACGAGCCTCCGGTGAGCCGACGGTCACCCGAGCCTAGGGGGTGATCGGAACCGCGGGCATGCGAAGATGCGCCGGTCGAAAGGTGATCGATGGTTCGGATAGCGCCGTTCGCCCGGCTGCCGCGCGAGCTCCGCTGGGCCGCTCGCGTGCTGGTCGGACTCCTGGTCATGGCGCTGTTGCTGACCCTGCTTGGGATGTGGACAATCCGCCGGTCGTTCCCGCAGACGTCCGGCCGGATCGAGCTGCCGGGTCTGAGCGCGCCGGTTACGGTCTACCGCGATGACTGGGGCATCCCGCACATCTACGCCGACACCGCCGATGATCTGTTCAAAGCGCAGGGCTACGTCCACGCCCAGGACCGGTTCTGGGAGATGGACATCCGGCGGCACGTGACCGCCGGGCGACTGTCGGAGCTGTTCGGCGAGGACCAGTTCGAGACCGACGCGTTCATCCGGACCCTCGGTTGGCGGCGGGTTGCCGAGCAGGAATACCAGCTGATCGCCCCGGACACCAGGCGCTACCTGCAGGCGTACGCGGACGGCGTCAATGCGTGGCTTGCCGATCACGAGGGCACCGAGGCGAGCCTGGAGTACGGCATCCTGCGGCTGTCCCGATTCGGCAAGGACTACGTGCCGGAACCGTGGTCGCCGATCGACTCGCTGGCCTGGCTTAAGGCGATGGCCTGGGATCTGCGCTCGAACATGGAAGACGAGGTCGCGCGCTCGATCGCGGCCTCGACGCTGCCCAAGCGGCGCGTCGACCAGCTGTACCCGGACTACCCGTTCGGCCGGCACCGGCCGATCGTGACCGGTGGCCAGGTGGTGGACGGGAAGTTCATCCAGGGACCCGGCAGCGGCAGGCTCGACCCACCGGTCGCCCTCCCACCGCCTCCCGCCCAGCCCCGACCGGCCCCCACCCTCACGCCGGCACCGAACCAGCCCCGACCGGCCCCCACCCTCACGCCCGCACCCAACCAGGGCCGGCCCGCCCCCACCCTCACACCAGCACCAAACCAGGGCCAACCCGCCCCCAACCTCCCGCCGATGCAAGGCCAGGACGCGGGCGAGGCCGACACCACACCGCCCCGGCTGCCGGACGGCGCGCTGGAGCCGTTCCACCACCTGTACGACCTGCTCGACGGCCTGCCCACCATGCTAGGCCCGGCCGGATCCGGCGTCGGCTCCAACTCCTGGGTCGTCTCTGGCGTGCGGACCTCTACCGGCAAGCCGATGCTCGCGAACGACCCGCACCTCGCGCCTTCGTTGCCGTCGGTCTGGTACCAGACCGGGCTGCACTGCACCCGGATCAGCAGCGACTGTCCGTTCGACGTCACCGGGTTCACGTTCTCCGGTGTGCCCGGCGTGATCATCGGTCACAACGCGAACATCGCCTGGGGATTCACCAACCTCGCCCCGGACGTGAGCGACCTCTACCTGGAGAAGGTCAGCGGCAACAGCTACCAGTACCGAGGCCGGCAGCAACCGCTGGAGATAAGGACCGAGACCGTCCGCATCTCCGGCGACGACGACCGGACCGTCACCATCCGCTCGACCCGGCACGGTCCGCTGATCTCGGACCCATCCGAGGACATGCGGGACGTCGGCGACTTCGCACTGACTCCGCCGGGCACGCCGGGTGCCGAGCGGGGCGAGGGCTACGCGATTGCGCTGCGCTGGACCGCGCTCGAGCCGAGCCGGACCGCCGATGCGATCTTCATGCTGAACCGCGCCGCCGACTGGACGGACTTCCGCAATGCCGCCAGCCGGTTCGCGGTGCCGGCACAGAACCTGGTCTACGCCGACGTGAACGGCAACATCGGGTACCAGGCACCGGGCCAGATCCCGATCCGCACCGCCGGTGACGGCCGCTGGCCGGTGCCGGGCTGGACTGGGGAGTACGAGTGGCGGGGGTTCATCCCGTTCGACGCGCTGCCCTCGCTCTACAACCCGGGCAGCGGGTACGTGGTCACCGCGAACAACGCGGTGATCGACCCCAGATACCCATACCTGCTGACCCACGACTGGTCGTACGGTTACCGGTCCAACCGGATCGAGCAGCTCATCCGCTCGAGTGGCACGCTCGATGCGGCGGCGATAACCAGCATGCAACTCGACTCGCACAACGGGATGGCCGCCGAGCTGGTGCCGTACCTGCTGGCGATACCGACCGACTTGTGGGTGCGCGGCGGCCAGGACCTGCTCCGCGACTGGGACCAGACCCAGCCGCCGGACTCGGCGGCGGCCGCGTTCTACAACGCGGTCTGGCGGCACCTGCTGATCCGTACGTTCGACGACGAGCTGGCGGAGGAGGTCCGCCCGGACGGCAGCGACCGGTGGTTCGAGGTGGTCAGGCCGCTCCTGGCCCGCCCGTCCGACCGCTGGTGGGACGACGTGTCCACGCACGACGTGCGGGAGACGCGCGACGACGTCCTGCTCGGCGCGATGAAGGACGCCAGGGACGAGTTGACCCGGCTCATGGGCAAGGACGTCGGCCGCTGGGCCTGGGGCAAGGTCCACAAGCTGGACCTGACAAACCAGACGTTCGGCACGTCAGGCATCCCGCCGATCGAGGGGCTGTTCAACCGCGGGCCGCTGCGGCTGGGCGGCGGCGAGTCGATCGTGGACGCCACCGGCTGGAACGCCGAGGAGGGTTACCAGGTCATCTGGGTGCCCTCGATGCGCATGGTGGTCGACCTGGCCGACCTGGATCAGTCGCGATGGATCAACCTGACCGGCGCGTCCGGCCACGCGTACGCCGACCACTACTGGGACCAGGCTCCGCTGTGGGCGCGTGGCGACACGATCCCGATGCAGTTCAGCCGCGGCGCGGTCGAGGCGGCCGCCGACCAGACGCTGACTCTGGTGCCGCGGCCAGCCGGCTAGCCTCGCCGTCGGGCTAGAGCCAGCGCCGGCTCACGCCTGCTGCCCGTCCGAGCCGATCCGGACGAGCCCGGTCGGCGTCACAACGGCACTGACCCTCCGGTCGTGCGGCTCGTGCGGGAGCGCGTTGACAAGTTCCCCGTCGTACAGCAGCACCGCGACGAACGCGTCCGGCCGAGCCCGGGCCAGCGCACGGTCGTAGCTGCCCCCGCCGCGGCCGAGCCGGACTCCGGCCCGATCCACGGCCAGGCCGGGCGCCACCACGGCATCCGCAGCTTCGATCGCGGACATCCCAAGCAGCGGTCCGGTCGGCTCGAACGGCCCGGCGGCCGTCGGCCGCACCTGCTCCTCACCCCGGTACTCCGCCCACTCGAGGTCGAGGTCCGGGCGCAGCACCGGCAACAGGACCCGAGCACCGCGATCGGTCAGCCACGCGAGCAGCGGCCCGGTCGGCGGCTCGGTGCCGAACGAGTGGTAGCAGCACACGACCGAGGCAGCCGCGAGCTCCGGCACGGCCGCGGCGATCGCGACGTACCGTCGCCCGGCACGGTCCCGGTCGGCCGCGGGTAGACCCTGCCGGTCAGCCAGCAACTGTGCTCGGAGCACGGACTTGTCGTTACTTCGGTAACGCATCGGTTTCCGTCCGAAATAGCGCGGCAACGATGTGGGCATCATGGTCTCGTCCCGGCCAGGTTGGCGCCCCGGCTAGTCAGGAGGCACGCACGTGTCGACCACGGCACTGCTCCTCGTGCTCACCGCGGCCGCGCTCGGATGCGCGCTCGTGGCGTGCTGGCGGCTGTTCCGGGTGAACCAGACGCTTCGCCACGAGTCGGTCATCGACCCGCTGACCGGAGTGCTGCACTACGGGAAGCTCCAGGAGATCCTGCACACCGAGCTGGAGCGGGCCAGCCGGTTCGACCGGCCACTGTCCGTGCTGATGGTGGATCTCGACCTGTACCGCGAGGTGAACAGCCAGTACGGGCACCAGCGGGGGAGCGCGGTCCTGCGCGAGTTCGCCCAGCGGGTGCAGTCCTCGATCCGTGGCGTCGACACGCTGGCGCGGTTCGGCGGCGACGAGTTCGTCGTGGTGCTTCCGGAGACCGGGGAGCACGGTGTCCCACCGGTGGCCGACCGGATCTGCCGGATCGTGCGGGAGAAACCGTTCGCCGGCGACGGCAGCGAGCTGCAGGTGCAGCTGTCGGTATCGATCGGCGCGGCCCTGTACGGCCGGCACGGCGTGACCGTCAGCCAGCTGTTGCGCTCCGCGGACGAAGCGCTCTATCTGGCCAAGCAGGCAGGCCGGGACGGTTGGGCGATGGCCAGGGCGCCGATACCGCTACTGCCCAACCCAGTCGAGCCGCCGAACATGGTGACGCCGCCGAACCTGATCGAGCCCTCGACCGTGATCGAGCTGACCACCGCGGTGGAACCCACCGCGATCGAGCCTCCTACCGCGATCGAGCTCCCACGGCGGTCGAGCGGTAAACCGCGGACCTGGGCATAGCCCGTCGAGTGGCCCTACCTCCCCAGTAGGGTTCGGCTGTGAGCTCGATAACCAAGGCAGTGATCACCGCGGCCGGCCACGGCACCCGGTTCCTCCCGGCCACCAAGGCAACTCCGAAGGAGATGCTGCCGGTTGTCGACAAGCCGGCGATCCAGTACGTGGTCGAGGAGGCGGCAGCGGCCGGGCTGACCGATGTCCTGCTGATCACATCCCGCACCAAGCGGTCGGTCGAGGACCACTTCGATCGGGCTCCCGAGCTGGAGGCGGTGCTCGCCGAGAAGGGCGACGAGGCGCGGCTCGCGCTGGTCAGGGCCGCGTCCGAGCTGGCTACCGTGCACTCGGTCCGCCAGCAGGAGATGCTCGGGCTGGGCCATGCGGTGCTGTGCGCCGAGGGGCACGTCGGCCACCAGCCGTTCGCGGTGCTGCTCGGCGACGATCTGATCGATCCCCGCAACCCGCTGCTGCCTCGGATGATCGACGTGCAGCGCCGGTACGGCGGCAGTGTGGTCACGCTGATGGAGGTCGAGCCCGCGCAGATCAAGCTGTACGGCGCGGCGACGGTCGAGCCGACCGGCGAGGACGGCGTGCTGCGGGTGACCGATCTGGTGGAGAAGCCGGAGTCCGATCCACCGAGCAACTTCGCGGTGATCGGGCGCTATGTGCTCGACCCGGCGATTTTCGAGGTACTGCACACCACGCCACCGGGGCGCGGCGGAGAGATCCAGCTCACCGACGCGATCCGCGCGCTCGCGATGCGGGAGGCCGAACGCGGCGGCCCGGTGCATGGGGTGGTCTTCAGCGGTCGCCGCTACGACATCGGCGACCGCGCGGACTACCTGCGGACCATCGTCAAGTTGGCCAGCGAGCGCGAGGACCTGGGTCCGGACTTCCGGGCCTGGCTGGAGTACTACGTCGCCAAGGAGATGCGCGGAGACGGAGCAACGCCCGGGGAGAATGGGGTCGGGGAGGGCGATGAGATCGGTTGATGAACATATGGCCGAAGTGCTGGCCGGGATCGATCCGATTGCTGCGTTCCACCAGCAGCTGATCGACGCACACGGGTGCCTGCTCGACGAGGACGTGATCGCGCCGGTAGACCTGCCGTCGTTCGACAACTCGGCGATGGACGGCTACGCGGTCCGGGCCGCCGACGTCGAGGGCGCGAGCGAACTGCAGGGGGTGGTGCTTCCGGTCGTCGGCGACATCGCGGCCGGCGATCTGTCCGAATGGATGCTGGAACCCGGAACGACCGCGCGCATCATGACCGGTGCCCCGGTGCCGGCCGGCGCCGACTCGGTGGTGCCGGTGGAGTGGACCGACGGCGGGGTGTCCGAGGTCGAAATCACGCGGGTGCCGGAGATCGGCCAGCACATCCGCAGGCAGGGCGACGACGTCAAGGCCGGTGAGACCGTGCTCCAGCACGGCACCTGGCTGGGCCCGACCCAGATCGGGCTGCTGGCCGCGATCGGGCAGGGCCGGGTTTCGGTCCGCCCGCGCCCGCGGGTGGTGGTGATCTCGACCGGCAGCGAGCTGATCGAGCCGGGCAGCCAGCTCGTCTCCGGGCAGGTGTACGACGCGAACAGCTACATGCTGACCGCGGCAGCGGTGGATGCCGGTGCCATCGCCTACCGGGTCGGCATCATCGGGGACGATGCGGCCGAACTGAAGGAGCGCATCGAGGATCAGCTGATCCGCGCCGATCTGATCATCACCAGTGGCGGCGTCAGCAAAGGCGCATACGACCTGGTCAAGCAGGTGCTCGCCGAGCTCGGCGACGTGGCGTTCCACGAGGTGGCGATGCAGCCAGGCAAGCCGCAGGGATACGGGCAGATCGGGCCGGATCGCACTCCGGTGTTCGCGCTTCCCGGCAATCCCGTCAGCGCGTACGTCTCGTTCGAGGTCTTCGTCCGACCATTGATTCGGCGGATGCTCTCGCTGGAGCCGCTGTACCGGCCCTCGGTCACTGCAATCTGCACGCAGCCGCTGACCTCGTCCGCCGGGATCAGGCAGTATGCACGTGGGCTACTCAGCGTCGATGGTGACAACGGCCATGCGTCCGTGCTCGAGGAGACCGGTGGGTCGGGCCTGCCGAAGGAGTCCGGCGAGGACAACCCGGTCGGCACCGTGACACCGGTGGGCGGGCATGGCTCGCACCTGTTGGGTGACCTGGCTCAGGCCAACGCTCTGATCGTCCTGCCGGAATGGATCACCTCGGTGCAGGCCGGCGACACCGTAGAGGTAATGGTGCTCGAGCGCCGGACCGGACCATGACCGACCAGCCGCGGCTGACCCACGTCGACGAGTCCGGCGCGGCGCGGATGGTCGATGTCACCGCGAAGGACGTCACGGTACGGACCGCGACCGCAACCGGCCGGGTTGTGGTAGCGCGCTCGGTCGTGGAGCTGCTGCGCGCGGGGGCGATGCCCAAGGGGGACGTGCTCGCGGTGGCCCGGATCGCCGGTATCCAGGCGGCCAAGAAGACCCCGGA
>DATAFN010000125.1:0-2265 GCA_036257435.1 Actinomycetes bacterium | reverse complement strand
GTCGACGCGCAGCCGGTACGCCGCCTCGGCCGAGCTCAACCCGGCTGGCCGGCCAGCCCCGGCTGCCCGGCCGTCTGCGGCTCCCCGGCCGTCTGCGGCTCCCCGGCCGTCTGCGGCTCCCCGGTCAGCTGCGGCCGCTCGGTCCGCTACGCCTGCCCGACCGACCCCGCCTGCCCGGCTGCTGCCGGTCACCTCGCCGGGACCGCTCACCGCGCCCACGCCGATTGCCCTGCCCATGGCGTCTGTCGTCCTGCCGGCGCCGGTCACCCCGACGGGTGCGCCGGGAGGGTGGCCGGGCGTTCCGGCATCTTGTGCTCGACATGCGCGTCCGGACCGGGGAACAGGAGCGCCACCTGCCCGGTGTCCAGCCAGCGGATCACGTACGGCGGCGTGCCGTCCGGATGCCGCAGCTCGACGATCTGCGCCCGCCGCAGCGGCTCGCCCAGCCGGGCCCGCTTGATCACCACCCAGTCGCCGATCTCCGCCTTCATCGCGCCCTCCTACCGTCTCGTTCCCATGATGTTCGGGCGCCAGAGGAGCGGTAAGGGGCCAAGGTCCCGCCGCTGCCAGCGGCCGGGCCTTTGCTGTTCTCGTGCCGGCTAGAACGGCGCATGGCTTGATCCGTCGGGTCTCCTCGACACCGTCGAGACTTCTCGACCTAGTCGGGGAAACTCGACGAATTTGGCAATGCCGCCGTTGGCCATGCAGGTCGGGGTCTGGGTCATGGGGTGGCGAGCCAGCGAGTGCGTCACGATCGGACCCGGGCTAGTTGGCGATCCGCAGTGCAACCGCCGGCCGGATCTTGGCGGCCCGGCGCGCCGGAGCGAGCGTGGCCAGCAGCGACGCGATCAGCGTGACTCCTACGGTCAACGCGATCTGTCCCCAGGCGATCGGGAACGAGACGTCCAGCGAGCCGAACGTAGGGCTGTTCTCGTAGAGCATCCAGGTGGTCAGCACCCCGAGCAGCACTCCGATCACTACCCCCTCCACCGCGATGAACGTGCTCTCGGCGAGGAAGGACCAACGCAGTGTGCTGGCCCGGAAGCCGAGGGCGCGCAGCACCGCGATCGTGCGGCGCCGCTCCCGGACCGCACGAACCATGATCACGCCAAGCCCGGTGATCCCGACCAACAGGCCCAGGGCGAGATAGCCCTGCATCAGCTGGAAGAACTGCCGGCTGGACGCGAACCCGTCGCGGACCGCCTGCTGGATGTCGGTGGCCACCAATCCGTTGAGCAGGAATTCGGCCTGGAGTCCGGAGGTCAGCTCGGTCAGGTCGGTGCCGGGTGCGGTCCGCAGCAGCAGGCTGGACAGCTGCGCCTGGTCGCCGAAAAACTCCCGCAATCCGGGCTGGCCCATCAGTACCGGGTAGCGGAACTCGCCACTGCCCAGGCCGTAGAGCGCGGTACCGTCGGCCAGCACCCCGGCCACCGTGAAAGTTCGGCGCACTCCGGTGCTGCGATCGGTCAGCTCCAGGGCGTCGCCGGGCGCCACCGTCGCCCCTTGCGGTCCGCCGGTCGCCCCGTACACGTTGTCGAGCACGACGTAGGACGAATCTCGGCTGGCCAGCCGCCACACCGCGGCGTCATCCGGCAGGCCGGGCAGTCGCTCGTCGAGTTCGGGCGCACCGGCCGTGAACGCGTCTGGAATCCCGATGGCCCGCACCGGCAACGGATCCTCCGTCCGTCCGAGCGGGTCGCTTCCCTCGGCTTCGGCGCTGACCAGCGGCGCCGCCTCCGTAACCACGCCGGTGAACTGGCCGCCGGTCAATACCCGTTTGGGATCGGGTATCCGCGCGCTCGGGCTGTAGTCCACCCGCAGTGACCACCCGCCGGTGGCGTTGCGGACCGACCCCTCGACGCTGCTGTCCACCACCGCGGATATCTGGCTGAGCTGCACGATGACCAGTACGACGATGCTGTACATGCCCAGCGTGGCTCCGGTGCGGAACCTTTTGGCGGTCGGATATGCGATGGCCAGCCGGGCGGCTAGCCCGGCCTGCGAAGGTCGCCGGACGAGTGGTCGCAGCGGCCTGAGCAAGATGTCCTGGTGCTGGCTGACAAGCACCACGGCAGCGAAGGACAGCATGGAGCCCAGCACCACGTAGATGGCCGTGGACTGGTCGTCGTACATCCGCGGGCGGACGACGTTGGCCAGCAGCGCCCAGGCGAGCACCGCCGCGGCCGCCGCGCTGTAGACCACCCGGGGCGAGGCGATCTTGCGCAGCAGCGGGATCGCTGCTACCACGGCCAGCGCGGGTAGCAG
>DATAFN010000087.1:0-10039 GCA_036257435.1 Actinomycetes bacterium | reverse complement strand
GAGCACGGGTGCCAACGTGGTCAACACCGGCGCGAACGATCGCGCCGTGACCACCTGCAGCGTGCTCGCACACGCCGAGTTCGCCGCGCCCGGCGAGGCCGCATCACCGGCGCGCGTCTGCAGCATGACCAACGCCGCGATCCCTACTACCCCCGCAATCGCAGCCACCGTCGCAGGAACCCGCAGTTCGGATCGACGTCGATGCCGTCTCATGCTGCCGTCCGTGTCCGGCCACGACACCGCCTCCCCCACGGTGATCGCGAGCATTGGTGCCGCGGCCTGTGTCCTCGTTGTGCGGCGACCAGCATTGCACCGGAAATCGGCCAAAGTCAGCTAGTTCGCCGGCCCGAGGTGGCGGGTTTTCGCACCGGTCGCCGCCCGGAGCTGTGCGGTTACCGTCGGTGGCTAACCGAGGCGCTCATCCGACTCGTCACTCGAATCCGGCACCGGTGGCGATGGCGCCGCGTCCGGTTCGGCCTCGTCGGTTGCCGGGGTGTCACCGGTTGCCAGGGCATCCTCGGTGTCCGGGCCGTCCTCGGCCACCGTGCCGCCGTCGGGTGACAGCAGGCCGTCGGCCGTCGCGGTTCCGTTGGGCAGCGCCGAACCCTCGGCGGTTGCCGCCCCGACGCTTACCAGCTCACCCTCGGCCGCCCCGGCTCCGTTGAGCAGCGAAGACTCAGGCACCGGCGCCGGCACCAGCTCCGGTACCACCACCGGTGGCTGCACCGGTGCAGTCGTAGCGTCCTTGCTCGGCAACGCTTCGAGCAGGTCCTGCGCCCTGCGGTCCAGCGTCCGGGTGAACACCTGCTGGCCGAAGCCCAGGATCAACGCGTACGCCAGGATCTGCTCCTGCGAGTCCAGTGCGGACAGGCCGGGTACGAACTCGCCCTGGATCGCGACGAGACCGATGATCGCCGTAAATGCGCCGAGCGGAACCTTGAGCATCGCCAGCGCGACCGGCACGTCGTACGGCGTGGACGTGCCGCGCAGGTTGCGGATCGAGATGGCGGCCGCGAGCGCACCGCCGAGCAGGCCCATCAGCGCGATGACGACAATGTCGGAGCCCTGTGGTTCGGGAACCCCGGAGGCGGTTGGGCAGTTCAGCAGCGGTGGCTGGCTCGGCGTCGGCGTCTCGAAGCACAGCGGCATCCAGGTCGGGTTATTGGCGACCAGCGCGATCGTGATAGTGACCAAGACGGCGATCAGCAGGGCGCAGAGTCCGACGATGTTGCGGAAACTGCGCAGCCGCTCGTGCTGGCGGTCGGACGCGTCGTAGCCGTCCTCGGTGGCACGGCGTAGCACCGCACGCCGTTCCGGTAACGGCAGTTGCGCCAGGACCGCAGCGTCGACCTGCCGCGGATCCTCGCGATGCAGGGCCGACTGTAGTCGGGCCAGGACGCGGGGAATCTCGGAGTTGACTTCGGCCTCGTCGAACAGATCGGCGATCTGGGCGCGAGCGGCGTGCAGGTTCTGGAACGCGGTATCGACCAGCGTGCCGCGCCACCAGTTGACCCATCGGCTGGGGCGTGGATCGTCCCGATACGCGGCATCTCTTGCCCTGGCCAGCATTTCCCGGATCCCATCGACGGTGGCCTGCTGGTCAGGGCTGAGCGGCCCGCGAGCCGCTGCGATGTTCAGCCGCGTCTCCAGTGCGAGCGCCGCCACCGCAACCTGCTGGACCCAGATTCGCTTGCGTGGCTTGTTCGACATGCTGTACCCCCTCACCAGGCACTCCCCGCTGCCCTCGGTTCACGGTAGAGGGTGCGCACGATCTCCACTAGAGGTCGCACCCGGGCGGTTGCCTGCTTGCTGCCCTCGCCAACCACTGCCCGCGTCACACCGTGGACCGCTAGGTGGCGAGCCGAAACCGGTAGGCCATGCTGGTCGCGACGTTTGGAGGTAGTGGATGCCCGCGCGACCGGACGGTATCGCCGTTTTCACGGCCCTGTTCGGGCGGGCTCCCGAGGTGATCGCGTCGGCGCCCGGCCGGGTGAACCTGATCGGCGAGCACACCGATTACAACGACGGGTTCGTGCTGCCGTTCGCAATCGCGCAGCGCACCTCGGTGCTATTGGCCGCCCGGGACGACGACAGCACCCGGCTGGCCACCACCCGTTTGCGGTCCGGTGGTCCGCGTCGTCCGGTCGAGCTGCCGCTGGCCCGGCTGCGACCGGGCACGCCGGACGGCTGGGCCGGATACCCGGCCGGAGTCCTCTGGGCGCTGGCCCGAGCCGGACACCGCGTCGGCGGAGTGGACCTGCTCGTCGATGGCGGGGTCCCGGTGGGTGCCGGGCTGTCGTCGTCCGCCGCGCTGGAGACCGCCACCGCGCTCGCCCTGGCCACTCGGTGGGAGCTACCGCTGAACCGGCCCGCCCTGGCCGCGATCGCCCGCTCCGCGGAAGCCGACTACGTCGGCGTGCCGTGCGGGATCATGGACCAGATGGCGGCGCTGAGCTGCACCGAGGGGCACGCGCTGCTACTTGACACCAGAACGCTAGAGGCCCGCGCGCTGCCGCTGCAGCCGGCCGGCGCCGGCCTCACTCTGCTGGTCATCGACACCGCGGTGCGGCACTCGCTAGGCGACACCGCCTACCCGCAGCGGCGCGCGACCTGCCAGGCTGCCGCGGCCGAGCTTGGCGTACCCGCGCTACGGGACATCGATCCAGCGGAGCTGCCAAACGCGCTGCACCGGCTTGCCGATCCGGTCGCACGCCGGTGCGTTCGGCACGTCGTCAGCGAGAACGCCAGGGTGCTGAAGGTGGCCGGGCTCCTCGACTCGGACCGGCTCGCGGCGATCGGCCCGGAGCTGACCAACTCGCACGCATCGCTCCGGGACGACTACGAGGTCTCCTGCGCCGAACTCGACACGGCGGTAGCTGCGGCGCTCGCGGCCGGAGCGCTCGGCGCCCGGATGACGGGCGGCGGATTCGGTGGTTGTGCGGTCGCGCTCGTCCGGAATGACGCTGTCGGGGACGTGACCGGCGCGGTGGTCGCGGCATTCGCGGCCGCCGGGTTCAAGCAGCCGCGGGTCTTCGCCAGCGTGCCGTCGGCCGGTGCTGCCGCGGTACGGCTGTGACGTCCTACGTCGAGTTGACCGCCCAGATCGCAATCAATACCCCGACCAGGACCACGAACGTCACGATTAGCCCAACCACGAGCAGGCTACGCGGCTCGGCCACCTCCTGGTTGCAGACTTCGCAGCGGACAGCACCGACACCGAGCGGGTTGCCGCACCGCCGGCAGTTCTTCGGCTTCGGAAACGCGGTCTCCTCATGGGGCTCCGCCACGGCCGCCTCCTGGCTCTGTCAGTGGGACGCTCCGCCATTGCCGGGCTGACCAAGCCGACCCGCTCATCCGGGGTCCTTAGCGTAGTCCCGGCTGAGCCAGTGCTCCGGATCGACCCGGACGATCACCATGGTGTCGGCCACACTCTTGGTGGCTTCGAGATAGCGATTGGCCCCGTCCGGGCCCAGGTAGCGCTTGGCAAGTGCGCGCCGCTCCTCGGGCCGGGCCGGATCGATCGCGGTCACCGGTCCCTCGACGGACACGTACCGGTACGGCGGCTGCTCGGTCTGCGCCAGCAGGCTCACCCGTCCGGCTGCCCGAATCAGCTCCATCTTGCGACTATCGGTTCCGGTAGAGAACCAGATCTGCCCACCCGGCCGGTAGTGGTACCAGATTGGTACGGTCAAGGGCGCCCGGTCGTCCCGATCCGCGACACTCAGCACTCCCATCCTCGGCTCGGCCAGGAACGCCTCCCGCTCCGCAGCCGTCATCGCCAACGTCACGTCGGGCTCCCTTCGCCGTGTGCGCCTCGCGGCTCTCCTATCTTCCCGCGCGGCCGGACTACCCGCGTAGGGTCCAGACTGTGCCAGGTAGCGCGAGCGAGGCAGCCGGTGCCCTCGATGCGGCGTACCGCAGGATCACCGCCGTGGTCGAACCGCTCGACGCCGCCGGGTTCTTCCGGCCGACCCGATGCGCCGGCTGGGCGGTCTGCGACCTGCTCGCCCACGTTCGGATGGATGCCGAGCGCGCGCTGATCGCGTTCGCGACCCCGGCGCCGGGCCCGGCCGACCTCGACCAGGTGAGCTACTGGTCGAACTGGTCGGCGGAGTTCGACCCCGAACTGGCGGCCGTACACGCTCAGTACATTCGGATCGCGGCCGCGGCGTATTCGCGGCCGGCCGGGCAAGTGGCGCACTGGCGCGACACCGCCGAGGCGGCCGTTCGGGCGGCCCGGGCGGCGCCCGCAGACGGGTACGTCAGCACCCAGGACCACGTGCTGTCGGTGCCGGACTTCATCTTGACGCTGGTCCTCGAGGCGACGATCCATCACCTCGACCTCATCGTGGACCTACCGAGGGCCCCGTCGCCCGCCGTCGCCAACCTGCGACTGGTCCGGCGCACACTCACCGAGCTGGCAGCCAAGATCAGCGGCGAGCCGGCCGAATCGAATCTCGCCCGGACGGGTTGGGACGACGCAACGCTCGCACTCAAGGCAACCGGCCGACTCGAGCTCACCGAGGACGAGCGGGCCGAGCTTGGTGCGCTGGCCAAGAACTTCCCGCTGTTCCGCTGATCTGCCCCGGCTCCTACAGGCCGGGTCCTGCGGCAGACTCGCCGTGTGGCAGCCAAGCGCAGCGCTGGGATTCTGTTGTTCCGCCGGGCCGGGGGCGAGACCGAGGTGCTGCTCGGACACATGGGCGGTCCGTTGTGGGCACGCCGGGATGCTCGCGGCTGGACCATACCCAAGGGCGAGTACGAGCCGGAGGAGCATCCGGAAGCGGCGGCGCGCCGGGAGTTCATGGAGGAGCTCGGCGTATCGGTGCCAGGTGGGGCGCTGATCGAACTCGGTGCGGTCCGGCAGTCCGGCGGCAAGACCGTCACCGCGTGGGCCATCGAGGCCGACTTGGACCCGGACACCGTTGTGGTCGGAACGTTCCAGCTGGAATGGCCCAAAGGATCGGGACAGATCCGCGAGTTCCCCGAGCTCGATCGGGTCGCGTGGCTGGACCTAGACGCGGCGCGGGACAAGATCGTGGCCGCCCAAGCAGTCTTCCTCGACCGCCTCGCCGCCTACCTGCGGGACTAGATCACCCTCCCGGGCATGCGTTGAGCGGGGTCAGCGCTCCTGCGCGGGCCAGGTCATGCCGGCCCACGGGTCGTAGTCGACCTCGAGCGGTTCCTGCGCCGGCCGCTCGGCCTCCGGAACGTGCTGCAGGTTGATCCGGATGCGGTACCAGACTGAGCTGCGCCCGCGCATGCCGTCCACCAGGGTGTCCGCGGCCTCCAGGTAGCGCAGCACGTCGGGATGCCGCGCCTTCCACTGCTCGAGCCCGGCCAGCGCCTCGTCCTTCGTCTTGGCCCGCGCGATCTCCACGAGCGGCATCGTCTGCTGGCGGCGCCCGGCCCCCTTCGGCGGCTTCTCCGCCGGGCCGAGCCGCTTGGCCAGGTCGAGCAACCGCTCCAGCCCGCCGGCCGAGTCGTCGATGCCGGCCCACGGGTCGCCGATCTCCGCGAAGCGCTCCAGCATGACCGGGAGCGTGAACTCCTGGGGGCGGCAGTCCGGCACTTCGGCCCAGGTGAGCGGCGTGGACACCCGAGCGTCCTTGGTCGGCCGCACCGAGTACGCCGAAGCCACGGTGCGGTCCTTCGCGTTCTGGTTGAAGTCGACGAAGACGCCCCGCCGTTCCTCCTTCCACCACTTGCTGGTCGCCAGCTCGGGCGCGCGGTTCTCGACCTCGCGCGCCACCGTCTCGGCGGCCAGCCGCACATCCCGGTAGGTCCAGCGCGGCTCGATCCGCGCATAGATGTGGAAACCGCGCGATCCCGAAGTCTTCGGCCAGGCGGTCAATCCGTAGTCGGCGAGCACGTCCTTGGCGACCAGAGCGACATCGAGGATCTGCTGCCACTCCACCCCGGGTACCGGGTCCAGGTCGATGCGCAGCTCATCCGGGCGATCCAGGTCCACCGCGCGGACCGGGTGCGGGTTGAGGTCGATACAGCCGAGATTCACCACCCACGCCAGGGTGGCGGCGTCCCGCACCACCACCTCGTCGGCGGTGAGCCCGGAGCGGTAGCTGAGCCGAGCGACCTCGATCCAATCGGGCCGGTTTGCCGGCGCCCGCTTCTGCCAGAACGCCTCCTGGTCGATTCCCTTCACGAACCGTTTGAGGATCATCGGCCGGCCGGTTATCCCGCGAAGCGCACCCTCGGCCACCGCCAGGTAGTACCGGACCAGGTCAAGCTTGGTATGCCCGCCCACCGGAAAGACCAGCTTGTCCGGGTTGGTGATCGTCACCGAGCGCCCGTCGATCTCCAAAACCTGCGACTTCGGCATGTCACCACGATAGATCGATCAAGTGTGGGACCGGCGCAGCAGCGCCCGCAGCCGGGCGACCACCCCGGGCCGGTCCTTCGCGAACGGCTGCCGCCCCCAGCGCAGTTGCATGTACAGCTGCTTCACGGCGCCGACCAGAGGTGTCGCGATCAGCGCACCGGGCACTCCACCGGCGGCGCCGCCAATGAACGCGGCCAGCATCGTCGTGGGTGGGGTCACGTCGACGGCCTGGCCGACGATGGCCGGGGAGATGACGTGGTTCTCCAGGTTCATGTAGAGCACGAACAGCGTGACCACGACGACGAACGTGACCGGACCCTGGGTGAGTGCGAGCAGCCCAAGGAACGCGCCACCGAGGAACCCGCCGATCTGCGGGATGAGGTCGGTGATCATCGCCCAGATGGCGGCCAGCGGAGCCAGCGGCACCCCGAAGACCAGGCACAGCATGAGCACCACGATGCCCATGAGCACGGCTACCACGAGGGAGCCCCCGAAATAGTGCCCGATTGCGATGTAGAAGACCCGACCGACCTCGTCCGCACGACCCACCCATCGGCTCGGCAACCGCCGCCGCGCCGTGGCGATCAGCTGCTCCCCGTCGAGCAACACCGCTACGGTGACCGCGAACAGGATGAGTGCGGTCAACGCGCCGCCGATCACGTTCTGCACCAGCGTCGTCACGCTCTCGTCGCTGACCTTCGCGGGCAGTTCCTTGATGGCCTCCTCGACCCGGCCGGACATATCCCGATTGGCCAGCCAGTCGCCCACTACCGGCAGGTCGTAGAACTCTTCGACCGTCTTGGGCAAATCGGCGCCGAGGTCCTCGGCCTGGCGGACCGCCTGCGGGCCCATCAGCACCATGACCGCGACCAGGAATGCAATCACCGAGCCGGCCACCAGCAGGACCGCGGACGGCCGCGACCAACCCCAGCGCCGGCGAACCGCGCTGACTACCGGGTCCATCGCGAGCGCGAGCACCACGCCCATCGCGATCGACCAGAGCATTGCGGTGGCGGACTCGATCAGGCCGATCACGGCCGCGGCAAGCAGCAGGCCACCGACGATGTAGACGAACGAGACCGGATGCAGCACCAGCGGTGGTGCCGGCGCCGGCCGAAGCTCCGGATCCGACCAGCCCGGACCAACGTCCTCCAACGGCAACGGTTCCGGATGGACCGGATCCGATCCAACGACGTGCGGCGGTGCCGATCCGGCCAGCTGGGCAGATCCCTCGGGAGCCGCTGATCCGTCACCCGGCGCGGTCACGCCGGACCGCTCGACTACGGACTCATCCCTCGCGTCGGGTGGGCCGGTCGGACTCACCGGACTACCGTAGCCCCCGTGACCAGTGACGGCAGCACGGGACGGCCGGCCGACGACGGGTTACGGGTGCGGCTCACCGCCGGGTCAACGTTGCTGGTCATCGGCGCGGTCGTCACCGCTGGGGTAGTGATCGCCCTGTTCCAGGCGGCCAAGCGCCCACTCGCCTGGGTCGTCGCCGCATCGGTCGTGGCCTGGCTGCTGTCCTGGGTGATCGCGTTGCTCGATCGGTGGCTGCCGCACCTAGTGTCGATCTTGATTTCGGTGATCGGGTTCGTCGTCGTGATCGGCGGCGCCTGGGTCGGGGTCAGCGCCACGCTCGTCGCCGAGGTGGACAAGCTGCGTGCCGCGCTGCCGCAGGCCGCGATGGAACTGGAGGCCCGGTACGAGGCGGCGGCCGATTTCCGCCTGGTCGAGCGCGCCCAGGCGTTCGTCAACCAGCTGGACGAGCGATTCGGCACCCAGGCCGAGGTCGCACATGCCGCCGGCACCGCCTCGACCTACGTCGTGACCGGCGTGCTCATGCTGTTCCTGGTCGGCTACGGGCCGCGGTTCGTCGCCGCCGGGCTGCGTCAGATCGCCGATCCGGCTCGGCGGGCGATGGCCACGGCCGTGCTCGACCGGGCGTCGCGGACCGGCCGGGCGTATCTGCTGATCCTCGTGGCCCAGATCACTGTGATCACTGCGGTCTGTTCGCTGGTGTTCTACTTGCTCGACCTGCCTGCACCATTCGTGCTCGGGCTGCTGGTGGGGCTGACCGGCGCGATCCCCTACTTCGGCATCCTGCTGGGTGGGCTGGCCCCACTGTTGGCCGCTGCCACCAATGCCCGCCTGTCTGTGTACGTCGTGCTGGTCGCGCTGCTGGTCGGCCTGCAACTCGTCGAGGTCCTGGTGGTACGCCCACGGGTGGACCGCGACACGCTGCGGGTCGGGCCCGCTGTGATCTTGATCGGTGCGCTCGTCGGGTACCAGCTCTACGGCTTCGGTGGGGCCATCTATGGTCCGGCCGCGCTCGTATTCGTGTGGGCGATTCTGCGGGCGTTGCCGGACCGAAGCGCCGCCGCGGAGCCGGTGCCGACTGGTCACAAATAGTGACGGACCCGGTTGTCAGGTGCTACCTCCGGTCATAGCTTGACGGCGAAGCCTTCAGGCTGGATTAGGAGGGATCGTATGCACGACACTCCGAACCGGGGGATTCGCTCGTTACGGCTGCTGGTGCCGGCTGCGCTCATCGCGGCGCTGGTGGCACCCGCCGGAGCAACCCAGGCCGCCTCCGCCGCAAAGGCGCCGGCCAAACTCAAACCCAAGTTCATCAACGCGGCCGCGTTCGATACCTCGAAGCCGTTGCGGGAGCTGGCCAAGACGGCCAAGCCCGGCAAAGCGCGGCTCGACCGGGTGAACTTCGATCGTGCTGGACCGGCCGTCGGAGCAGCCGCTCAGGGTCATTCCCGAGACGGCGCACTGCAGTCCGCGGTCGCCGGGACACAATCCATCGGCGGCACGATCGCCAACTTCGAGGGAATGAGCAACCAGGACAACTTCAATGTCTTCGGCGGCCGGGTCAACCCGCCCGACCCCAACGGCGAGGTCGGTCCCAATCACTACGTCGAGATGATCAACCTGGTCTTCGCGGTCTATTCCAAGACCGGGACGAAATTGCTCGGCCCGGTGGACACCGGCAGTCTGTGGGCCAACTTCCCGATCGATGAGTGCACCGAGCCGTCCGGCGATCCGGTCGTGATCTACGACCAGTTCGCCGATCGCTGGATCCTCACCCAGTTCACCACCCGGGGTATCGACTTCCCGGACGAGCCGCTGAACCCGTTCTACAACTGCGTGGCCGTCTCCACGACGCCGGACCCGACCGGCTCGTACTTCCGGTACGCGTTCACCACCGGGTTCAACTTCCCGGACTACCCCAAGTACGGAGTGTGGAAGGACTCCTACATCATCACCACCCGTGAGTTCGGCATCCTAGACCCGAACATCTACGGCATCGGGGTCTACGGGCTCGAGCGCAACAAGATGATCGAGGGTGACCCGGGTGCACGCGCTGTCAGCTTCCTGGCGACCGATACGGCGGTGCCGCTCAACCTGATCGGTGACGGGCTGCTGCCGCCGGACGTCGACGGTCATACCAAGCCGAAGGCGGACGCGCCGGCGCCGATCGTCGGCACCCAGGACGACACCGCGCCGTACGGAGCGACGTTCGATGCGCTCAACATCTGGGAGTTCGACGTCAAGTGGCGCTCGACGCCGACCGCGTCGTTCGGGCTCAAGGCGCAACTTCCGGTCGCGCCGTTCGACTCGGTCTTCCCGTGCGTCGGCGGCTTCGGCTCCAGGGACTGCTTGCCGCAGCCCGGCATCACCAACCCGGCC
>DATAFN010000062.1:0-2670 GCA_036257435.1 Actinomycetes bacterium | reverse complement strand
AGGCCTGCCGTACGTGCAGGCGGTCGGGCTGTGGGTGCTCGCGATCGCCAGCACGATCACCTTGGGCCAGCGAATGGCCACGGTCTACCGGCAGACGCTCGGCGGACCGGCCGGGACGGCTGGATGAGCCGGCTCGGGCAGCGGCTTACCGACACCGGCTACGCGCTGGGCTGGGCCCTGGTCAAACGGCTGCCGGAAGCGGTGGCGCTTCGGCTGTTCCAGCTCGTCGGCGACCGGGTCTGGGCCCGGCGCGGCCCGGCAGTCCAGCAGCTCGAGCGGAACCTGCGCCGGGTGATCGGGCCGGAACCGTCCGAGCCCGAGCTGCGCGCGCTGTCCAAGCGGGCGATGCGCTCCTACTGCCGCTACTGGTGCGAGACGTTCCGGCTGCCGGTGTGGTCGCACGAGCGGGTGGTGGACTCGGTTCGGACTATCGACGAGCACCACTTCCGGGCCGCCCTCGCCAGCGGTCGCGGCGCCATCGTGGCGCTGCCGCACATGGCCAACTGGGACCACGCCGGCGCCTGGGCGGTGCTGACCGGGGCGCAGCTGACCACGGTCGCCGAGCGGTTGCGGCCGGAGTCGCTGTTCGAGCGGTTTCTCGACTACCGGCGCACGCTGGGGATGGAGGTTCTCCCGCTCGGCGCCGACGACGTTTTCCCCATGCTGGCCAACCGGTTGCGCGCCGGTCGGCTGGTGTGCCTGGTCGCCGACCGCGACCTGTCCGCAAGCGGCATTCCGGTGGAACTGTTCGGCGAGCCCGCCAAGTGCCCGCCGGGCCCGGCCGTACTGGCCGTGCAGACCGGCGCGGCCCTGCTTGCCGCCGACCTCTGGTACGAGCCGGCCGGGCTGGTTATCCGGTTCCATCCGGAGATACCGGTTCCGGCCGTCGACCGGCTGCGCGAGAAGGTGGTAGGGATGACCCGGCAGCTCGCGACGATCTACGAGCGGGGGATCGCCGACCACCCGGAGGACTGGCACATGCTGCAGCGGTTCTGGCCGGCCGACCGGCCTGCGCCGGCCGGAGCGCCGCCGCCGCTCGCCGGCAGTCCCGAGCCATCCCGGTAGGGCAAGCCGTGCGCGTCGGAATCGTCTGCCCCTACTCGCTGGACCGTCCCGGCGGGGTGCAGAGTCACGTGCGCGACCTAGCCGAGGAGCTGATGCTGGCCGGTCAGGAGATCAGCGTGCTGGCGCCGGCGGACGACGATGCGCCGGTCCCGGCCTACGTGGTGCCGGCCGGGCGTGCGGTGCCGGTGCCGTACAACGGGTCGATCGCCCGGCTGAACTTCGGGCTGCTGTCCAACACCCGGGTCCGCCGCTGGCTGCGCGAGGGGGAGTTCGACGTGCTGCACGTGCACGAGCCGATGGCGCCCGGGCTTGGGTTGCTCGCCTGCTGGGCCGCGGACGGTCCGATCGTGGGCACGTTCCACAGCGCGATGACTCGGTCCAGGGCGATGGCCGCCGCTTACTCGATCCTGCAGCCGGCGCTGGAGAAGCTGTCGGCCCGGATCGCGGTCTCCGAGGCGGCCCGGCGCACGCTGGTCGAACACCTGGGCGGGGACGCGATCCTGATCCCGAACGGAGTTGCGATCCGGCGGTTCGCCAGTGCGCAGCCGCTGCCGGGTTGGCCCGGCCCGGGTGGCGCGCTCGGCTTTGTCGGCCGGTTCGAGGAACCGCGCAAGGGCTTCGGCGTCCTGCTGGAGGCGTTCCGACTGCTCACGCCGGACCATCCAGGGCTACGCCTGCTCGTGGTCGGTGGCGGCGACGCCGACGAGGCGCTGGCGGGGCTGGCGCCGGTGCTGCGCGAGCGGGTCACCATGCTGGGCCAGGTGTCCGACCATGACAAGACACGGATGCTGCGCTCGGTTGACGTCTACGTGGCGCCGAACACCGGCGGCGAGAGCTTCGGGATCGTCCTGACCGAGGCGATGGCCGCCGGCACCCCGGTGCTGGCCAGCGACATCGACGCGTTCGTCCGGGTGCTCGAGGACGGTAAGGCAGGCGCACTGTTCCGCAATCAGGACCCGGCCGCGCTCGCCGCCGAGGCGGCCCGGCTGCTCGACGACGCTCCATATCGGCGCGGGCTGGCCGACGCAGCGGCCACGGTGGTCCGCCAGTACGACTGGGCCACGGTCGCCGCCGACGTGATCGCGGTGTACGAGACAGTCGCCGGGCCGGAGTCTCGGGTTTCTGAGGACCGGCGGTCCAGGTTCGGCAGGTTCGGGCTGTGACGGAAGCGGGCCGGTTCGGCGCAGGTGCCGTCGTGGCGGGCCGATGAGCGGCTGGGTCTGGTGGCTGCTGGCCATCGTGGTGGTGCTGGTCTGGTCGCTGTGGTGGACCGCGCTCCGGCTGGACCGGTTGCACGCGCGCTTTGACGGTTCCCGCGCAGCCCTGGACGCGCAGCTGGTCCGCCGCTCCGCGGTGGCGCTCGAGCTTGCCACCTCTGGCCTACTCGACCCGGCGTCGTCGATGCTGCTCGCCGATGCGGCGCACGAGGCACGCGAGGCCGGCCCGGCGGACCGGGAGCTGGCCGAGAGCAACCTGTCCCGGGCGTTGCGGGCGGCACTCGACGAGCCGGGCCAGCGGGCCGAGATCGAGCGCTCACCCGGGGGGTCGGAGCTGCTGGCCGACCTGCGCGCCGCATGCCGCCGGGTGATCATGGCGCGCCGGTTT
>DATAFN010000048.1:0-2464 GCA_036257435.1 Actinomycetes bacterium | reverse complement strand
GCTGCGGATCGAGCTGACGACCGCGACCGGCGCCACTGCCGACCTGGGTGACGGCGGCCTCACCGACTGGACCGCGCTGCTGCTCGGCGACGCGAAGGAGCGCTGCCTGACCTCGAGCATCTCGATCGAGCGGCTGGCCGCTGCGATCGGCTAGACGCAGGTCCGAGGACCCGGTCGCCGAGGACATGGCTCCGGCTCGTCGACAGGCAGTTTCAGCCAAGGTCTTGCGGAGGCGCCTACTCCTGTGCGTATACTCGGTCGCGGATATACGCGACAGAGCAAAGCGAGGCGGAGTAGTCGTGGCGAAGCGGCGCGTGCGCAACCCGTTGGCACTTGCCGTGCTGACGTTCCTGTCCAGCAAGCCGATGTACCCGTACGAGCTGGCGTCGGTGCTGCGGGCGACCCACAAGGAGGAGACCATCAAGATCAACTGGGGGTCGCTCTACACGGTCGTGCAGAACCTGGAGAAGCACGGCCTGATCAAGGAAGCCGGCACCACCAGGCAGGGCGGGCGGCCGGAGCGGACCGCCTATGCGATCACCGACGCCGGCCGGGCGGAGATGCACGACTGGCTCTGCGAGCTGCTGCGGGATCCGCAGAAGGAGTATCCGCTGTTTGCCACCGCCCTGTCCTTGGTGGGCGCGTTGCCTCCGGAGGAGGTGGTGGAGATGCTCGAGCAGCGGCTGGTCGCCCTGGACGCCGAGCTTGCCGCGCAGCAGGCCGAGCTGGCCGGGCTGCACGGGCACGTGCCGCGACTGTTCCTGATCGAGAACGAATACCTGAACGCGGTCCGCCGGGCCGAGGCCGCTTGGGTCCGCTCGCTGCTGGCCGACATCAGGTCCGGTGCGATTGGTGACGTCGACCAATGGCGCGACTTCCATCGCACCGGCGAGGTGCCCGAGGAGCTGGCCAACCTGCTGGCCAGTGTCGCTCGCGAGGGCGAGGACCGGGAGGAGCCTGACCGGACCGACTGAAAGGACGGCCCCGGCACGGTGCGGCAACACCGGCCGGGGCCCGCACCCCTCGAAACCGATCCCGCGCTAACGGCAACCGGCAAGGCGTGACGCCGCCGATTCTATCGGTGCTGGTCGCCGTGGGGCCCGGTTCAAATCCGATCCGACCACAAGGGAGACCACGTGATCACCAACACGGCGCCGGCAGTAGCCGCGTACGACCTGGTGAAGACCTATCCCGGTGGCATCACGGCGCTCGACGGGCTGACCGTCGAGGTCCGCGCCGGCGAGGTGTTCGGCCTGCTCGGTCCGAACGGCGCCGGCAAGTCCACCGCAATCAAGATCCTGACCACACTGGCCAAGCCGGACTCCGGTCGGGCCGAGATCAACGGCCATGACGTGCTCCGCCACCCGGACCGGGTCAGGCGGGGGATCGGCGTGGTCGCCCAGCGGTCCGGCGCCGATCCGCTGGCCACCGGGCGGGACAACCTCATGCTGCAAGGCCGGCTGTACGGAATGGGTGGCGGTCGGCTCGAGCAGCGGGTGGCCGAGCTGCTCGACCGGTTCGGTCTCGCCGAGGCCGCGGACCGCGCGGTCCGCACCTACTCCGGCGGCATGCAGCGCCGGCTCGACGTCGCGCTCGGCCTGGTGCACCGCCCGCACGCGCTGTTCCTCGATGAGCCGACCACCGGCCTAGACCCGGAAACCCGGGCCGAGCTGTGGGCGGAGATCGGGCGGCTGGCCCACGACGGGATGACCATTCTGCTCACCACGCACTACCTGGAGGAGGCCGATCGCCTGGCCGACCGGATCGCGCTGGTCGACCGGGGCACGGTGGTCGTATCCGGCAGCCCGGACCAGCTGAAGGACCAGCTGCGGGGCGATGCCGTGCATGTGGATTTGCGGTCCGCACTGACCGCGGCGACCGGCCCGGTCGTGCACGGAGCGGTTGCGGCTCTCGCCGGGATCCGGGAGATCTCGGTGGACGGTCGCCGGGTCAGTGCCCGGGCCGATGACGGCGCGGCTGCGGTGCCGGCCGTGCTTGCCGCACTGGACCGGGCCGGCGTCCCGGTCGCTGCGGTGACCGTGGCCCGGCCGTCGCTGGATGACGTCTACCTACGCCATGTCGGACGCCGGTTCGCCGAAGCAGAGGCCGAAGCCGGCACCAACGCAGCAACCTTGACCACGACGGGAGGATCCCGATGACCGCGACACTTACCCAGACCTGGTGGATGACCCACCGGCAGCTCAAGGCGCTGGTACGCCAGGCTGCCTACGTAGTGATCACATTGGTGCAGCCGGTGGTTTGGCTGCTCCTGTTCGGCAGCCTGTTCCGGCGGATCGTCGAGCTGCCTGGCTTCGGCACCGGCTCGTACCTGGACTATCTGGTGCCCGGCGTGGTCGTGATGAACGCGGTCTCGTCGAACATGTGGACCGGAATGGGCGTGCTCGAAGACATCGAGCGCGGGATCACGAACCGGTTCTTGATCACTCCGGTCAGCCGCGGCGCC
>DATAFN010000044.1:0-7928 GCA_036257435.1 Actinomycetes bacterium | reverse complement strand
GTGGAGCAGGCGCCGTATCCGGATCAGCCGCGCGGCTGGACGGTGCGCGCCGGCGCCAGCGCACCTTAAGACGACCTTAAGGTGCATCGGCATGATCGGTCGGTGCGCACATTCGTGGTCAAGGTCTGGGTCCCGGCCGGGGGTGAGCCGCCGGAGGAGTTGCGCGGCACGGTCGTCGACGTGTCCGCGGGCACCGAGCGGACGTTCGCCGGCCACGCCGACCTGATCGCGGCACTACGCGGCGGTGCGGGTGCCTGGCAGACCGAGCGGCGGAGGGGAGACGAGGGCGCGGGGTAGCACTGGGGATTACCCCGCACCCCTCGTCATCGCTCGGTACGGAATCTGTGCTCCAGGAGGGGCCGGCTGCGGAGGACCGCGCCGGCTCCTCCGTGACCACGGTGTGCCCTGGCCGCCCCGGTCGTCGGCCGGCCGGAAACCAGCCGATTACGTCGTGTGATCTGCGGGGAAACGAGGGACAACCATCGGGAATGCACCAGGACGCTGAGGCGTTTGATGGTGGCCGACTACAGCCGTGGTGGGAACCTTTGGCCGGAGCCGACGATGCGCTCGGAGGGACACGTTGATTCCAGGCACGCATCTTGGCGCCGGATAGGGCACAATCTGCGGCCCAGGGAACGTGTGACCACGGTCACAACGTGTCGACCGGCCTGGTCAGGGTAGGCGGAGCCTGACCGGAAGCGGCACCCCGGAGTGTGCCGCGCGGAGAGGATGACGACCCCGAAAGGGGGAGGGGACGATGGCGACGGATTACGACCAGCCACGAAAGACCGACGATGACCTGTCCGAGGACAGCATCGAGGAGTTGAAGGCCCGAACGCGTTCGGACAAGTCGTCCGGCGTGGTGGACACCGACGAGAGCGAGCTCGCCGAGTCGTTCGAGCTACCCGGCGCGGACCTGTCCAACGAGGAGCTCAGTGTCCGGGTACTGCCGCGGCAGGCGGATGAGTTCACCTGCTCGCGCTGCTTCCTGGTCCACCACCGCAGCCAGCTGGCTGCCGAGAAGAACGGGCAGTATGTCTGCCGGGACTGCGCGGCGTAAGGGCGTTCCGCCGCCGCGACCTCCCCGACAGCAACACTCCGTCGAACCCGCGCCCCGCCGGCAACGGCCCGGGGCGCGGGTTCGTACTATGCCCGGCTCCCCGGCAACGATCGATCGATGGACAGTCAGAGCACCGTGATCGATCGGCTGCCAGCCGGCTCCCCTAAGGTGTCGGCTATGCCCATCCGCTACCAGAACCGCCCGTTCGACGCATTGGCCGAGCAGCTGGTCAACGACCAGCTCCAGGCCGAGCCGGTGCTCGGCACCAACCTCGGCCTGACCGAGTACGACGCGCTGTTACCCGATCGTAGCGCCGAGGGCATCCAAGCCAGGGAGCGGGCCGAGGACGCCTGGCTCGAGCGGTTCGCCGGGCTGGCCGACAGCGACCTCACCCACGAGGAGCGGGTCGACCGTGACCTGGTCGTCATGGTCCTGCGGGGACGCGCGGTCCGCCGTGACTGGCTGGACTGGCGGCGCTCCCCGGACTGGTACGCCAGTGCCGTGCTCCAAGGCGCCCATCTGTTGCTGCTGTATCGGCTGCGCCCGGACAACGAGCTCGCCGAGGCGCTGACCGCCCGATTGCAGGCCGCCCCCCGCCTGCTCGCTCAGGGTCTGAACAACCTCGACCCGGAGCTGGTCGCACCTGAGCTGCTGCCGCGGGCGATCGCGATGGTCCGGGCCGGTGCGGCCTACGTGCGCGGGATCGGCGCCGAGCTGCCCGACCTGGCCGAGCACGATCGGACGGCGCTGACCGCGGCTGCCGCCCAGGCCGCGACCGCACTGACCGACTACGCCGAGCGGCTCGACGCGATGGCCGAACTCGCGACCGGTGACTGGGCCATCGGCGAGCAGCGCTACGACGGGCTCCTGCGCTATGCCGAGGGCCTCGGCTACGGAACCCGGGAGCTACGCGAGCGCGGCTTGGCGGCGTACGACCAGCTCGCCGCCGACCTGGCGGAGCGGACCAAGCAGCTACGCGGGCACGACGACTGGCGCGCGGTGATGGCCGAGCTCAACGCCGATCATCCGGAAACCCCGCAGGAGATGCTGGTCGGCTACCGGGAGGCGACCGAGGCCGCCCGCGCGTTCTGCGTCGACCGGGATCTGGTCACGCTGCCCGAGGGCGAGCACTGCCGGGTCGAGCCGGCTGTCCCGTTCGTTCGCGCGCTCGTCGCGGTGGCGCACTACCAGGCGCCGCCGCCGTTCAGCGTCAGCCGGGTGGGGACGTTCTTCGTGCCGTTCCCGCCGGACGGCGCCACTGCGGAAGAGGTCGCGCAGCGGCTGGCCACCAACTCGCGAGCCGGCCGCTGGTCCATCACCGCGCACGAGGCCTACCCCGGACACCACTGGCACCTGGCTCACCTGGCCGCTAACCAGCCCCGGCCGCTGCGCTACGTGTTCTCTTCGACCTACTTCACCGAGGGCTGGGGGCTGTACGTCGAGGAGATGATGAAGGAGCAAGGCTTCTTCACCGACCCGTACCGGGAGCTGTGCCAGGTGGCGTCCCGGCTGTTCCGGGCCGCCCGGATCGTGGTGGACACGTCGCTGCATCTGGGCGAGATGTCGATCGACGAAGCCTGCCGGTTCATGGTCGAGCGAGCCGCGCTCACCGAAGGCACCGCACGTGCCGAGGTGTTGCGGTACTGCGCCTGGCCGACCCAGGCCGCGTCCTACCTGACCGGTGCGATCGAGATCCAGCGCATGCGCGACGAGTGGCTGCACCGGGCCATCGGCAGCCTGAAGGACTTCCACGACACCGTGGCCGGCACCGGGCGGCTACCGATCTCACTGGTAGAGCGCTATTTAGTGCCTGCCGACCAGGGCCACGGCTGAGGCGAGGGTACGGGGCCGAGAATGCACGAGCGGAAGCCGACCGAGTGCTGGCTCATCGACATGGACGGGGTGCTGGTTCGCGAGGGCGGGCCGATCCCGGGCGCGGCGGAGTTCATCGGCCGGCTGACCACGTCCGGCAAACGGTTCCTGGTGCTGACCAACAACTCCATCTACACCCCGCGCGACCTGTGGGCTCGATTGCGCGCGATGGGCATCGAGGTGCCGGCTACCGCGATCTGGACCTCGGCTCTGGCCACCGCCCAGTTCCTCGACTCGCAGCGGCCGAAGGCCACCGCCTACGTGATCGGCGAGGCCGGCCTGACCACCGCGTTGCACGGGATCGGCTACGTGCTCGGCGATGTGGAGCCGGACTACGTGGTACTCGGCGAGACCAGGACGTACAGCTTCGAGGCGATCACGACGGCGATCCGGCTGGTCGACGGCGGGGCCAGGTTCATCGCCACCAACCCGGATCCGACCGGGCCGTCGCCGCAGGGTGCGGTACCGGCCACCGGCTCGGTCGCCGCGCTGATCACCAAGGCCACCGGGGTGGAGCCGTACTTCGTCGGGAAGCCGAACCCGCTGATGATGCGCTCCGCACTGAACACGGTGGAGGGCCACAGCGAGTCCACCGCGATGATCGGCGACCGGATGGACACCGACATCGTGGCGGGTATCGAGGCCGGTCTCGACACGATCCTGGTGCTGACCGGAGTAACCAGGCCGGCCGAGGTGGAGCGATATCCGTACCGGCCGAATCGGGTGGCCGCCTCGATCGCCGACCTGGTCGACGAGATCGAGGACGGACCACCCGGTTAGTGGGAGGTGCGGCGCCTGGTCAGCCTGGCCAGCACCCGCGCGAGCAGCTGGGGCGGCTGCCAAGTGGACCTCGAGCTGAGCTCGGACCCTCATCCGTGACGTCCTCGATCGCGCCGGGCTGCGCGAGCCCGGCGTTGTTCACCACCGCCCACGGTCCGCCGTCGGTCATCGTCGCGATCTCGGTGAACGCGTCCGACGGTAGTGTCGGCCACCATGACCACTGCAAGCTCCGCAGCCGAACTGCCGGCGCGCCATCCAGAGGCACCTGCGCCGGGGGAGCCGATCGGATCGCACTATCACCGCTGCTTCGGCTGCGGCGACGATCACCGCACCGGTCTGCACATGCACGTCAGCGCCGGCGACGGGCTGTCCATCGACGCCAAGTTCACGGTTACCGAGGATCACCAAGGCGCGCCCGGGCTGGCCCACGGCGGTCTGCTCACCGCCGCCTTCGACGAGGCGCTCGGATCGCTGGCGTGGCTACTGCGCAAGCCAATGGTGACCGGCCGGCTGGAGACCGAGTTCGTACGCCCGGTACCGGTCGGCACCACGCTGTACATCCGGGCAACAACCGAGAAGGTGGTCGGCCGCCGGATTTACACCAGGGCGGAGGGCCGGATCGGCGAGCCGTCCGGCCCGGTCGCGGTGCGCGCTGCCGCGATCTTCGTGACCGTACCGATCGAGCATTTCGTCAAGCACGGCCGGGCCGAGGACGTGGCTGCCGCGGTAGCCAGGCCGGACATCCGAGAGACCGCCGGGACCTTCGAGGTGAACCCATGAGCACGCCACGGAACCGCTCGCTTCGCGCACGCTTTCGCGGGGACCCCGCATGAGCATCGACGGCAAGGTCGACGTGCTGATCCAGCGGCTCGACCCGGGCCTGCCGCTACCGGACTACGCGCATCCCGGCGACGCCGGGGCCGACTTGCGTGCCGCGACCGACGTCGAGCTGGCGCCCGGTGAGCGCGCACTCGTACCGACCGGGATGGCGATCGCGCTCCCGGACGGGTATGCGGCGTTCGTCCACCCCCGGTCCGGGCTGGCCCACCGGTTGGGAATCGGCATCGTCAACGCGCCAGGAACCGTCGATGCCGGGTACCGTGGCGAGATCAGCGTCCTGTTGATCAATCACGATCCCGAGCGTACGGTTACGCTGCGCCGGGGGGACCGAATCGCGCAACTGGTCGTTCAACGGGTGGAGCGGGCGGTCTTCCACGAGGTCGAGCGGCTACCCGGGTCGGCCAGAGGGGACGGCGGCTACGGCTCTACCGGCGGCTTCTCCCGCCCATAACCGTGAGGCCCGATCAAGTGGCAGGTGAGCAAGCATGTTCAGGCGTCGCCGCCGTCCGGCGGACGAGCCGACCGAGCCCGAGCAGACCTCGGCCGAGCAGACCTCGGCCGAACAGGCCGGGTACGAGCTAACCGGGGACGAGCTCGAGCCGGGTCGGATCGAGGAGTTCGACGCGGCCGGTCGCGGCCTCGGTGACCGGAGCACCGGGCCGTGGGACGTCGAGGATCTCGAGCGCCCGCGGGACGGCCGGATCGATCTCGGCGCGCTTCTGGTGCCGGCGGTGCAGGGGATGGAACTGCAAGTCGAGGTCATCGAGCAGCGGATCGTCTCGGCTACTGCGCTGCTGGCCGGGTCGCAGCTCAAGTTGCAGGCGTTCGCCGCCCCGCGCACCGAAGGGATCTGGGATGAGGTGCGGGACGAGCTCAAGGGCGGGATCTCCCGGCAGGGCGGCACCGTGGACGAGGTGGACGGCCCGTTCGGCTGGGAGCTGCAAGCGCGGGTGCCGACCCGAAGCAAGGACGGTAAGTCCGGGATCCAGGCGACCCGGTTCTTCGGCGTCGACGGCCCGCGGTGGCTCCTGCATGCGACGCTGACCGGTCGCGCCGCCTCCGATCCCGGTTCGGCCGGTCCGATCGAAGCTCTGTTGCGCAACGTGGTCGTGGTCCGAGGCGGTACCCCGATGCCGCCACGGGAGCTGATCCCGATGCGCCTGCCGGATCATTCGGACCCGGCGGACGAGCCCGGCCAGGATGGTCGTCCGCCGCTCGATCCGTTCCAGCGGGGTCCGGAGATCACCGAGATCCGCTGACCGATGGCGGATAGGCTGAAGGTATGAGTTCGACCGCCGCCTCCCGATCCGGGGGACTTCGCGGCATGTTGCGCCGCCTGACCAGCAGCGAGCAGGAGCTGCACGCGGAGGAGCTGCGTCACGACACCGAGGCGGTCGGGGCGACCCCGATCGCGCAGACCGCAGACCGCACCCGGGTCAAGGTCTGCGGGATGATCAAGACGGTGACGCTGCGTCCCCGGGCCGGGGTGCCGGCCCTGCTGGCCGAGCTATACGACGGGTCCGACACCCTCCAGCTGGTCTGGTTGGGCCGCCGGCAGATCGCCGGGATCGAGCCGGGCCGTTCGCTTGTGGCCGAAGGACGGGTTACCGTGCAGCAGGGTCGGCGGACCATGTTCAATCCGCGGTACGAGCTGCGACCGTCCGGCCAGTAGGTACCCGCACCAGGGGGTTCGACATCGACACTGGGGACGGCAGGATGGCCACGGCGGACACTACGCGGCAGGCCCGCGCCCGGCGACCGGCGGTCGGACCGACCGACGACGATGCTGAGCAGGCGGCCGGGCCGGACGCGTCGCCGGCACCGCCGTCTCCGCCCGAGATCGGGCACGACACGGTCGAAGCGGTGGTCCGGACCCAGCTGGCAAAGGCCCTGGGCGGCAAGCGCGGCATGCTCGAAGCGGCGCTCCCGACGCTGGGCTTCGTCTACACATACCTGGCCACCGACCAGCTACGCCCGGCGCTGATCGTGGGCGGGAGCGCGGCCGCGGTGCTGCTGGCGATCAGGCTCGTCCAGCGGCAGACCCCGCAGTTCGTGCTCAACAGCCTGTTCGGTTTCGCGATCGCGGCCGCATTCGTGCTGCGCACCGGGCGGGCCGAGGACCTGTTCCTGCCGGGGATGATCTACAACGCCGCGGTTACCACCTTGTTGATCTTTTCGATCGTGATCCGCTGGCCGTTCATCGGACTGTTGATCGGCTCGGTAACCGGTGACCTGTCCGCGTGGCGGCGCGATCCGGCCGTCGTGCGCCTGTGCACGAAGCTCACCTGGCTGTTCGTGCTGCCGAACCTGATCCGGCTGGCCGTCCAGGTCCCGTTCTACCTCGCCGGGAACCTGGCCGCGCTTGCGGCCGCGAAGATCGTGCTGGGCTGGCCGCTCGCGGTCGCCGCGTTCGGCGCGATGCTGTGGGTCCTGGCCCGCGGCCGAACGCCGCTCGCGCCGACCCCCGATAGGGCCGGCTAACCCCCGACACCGCACCGCCTTTTCGCGACCACTACCGGCGTTTGTGCGCGAAAATCGGCCCAAATAGGGCGCCCAATTGCGCACAGCGCTAGTAATGATCAGGAACAGGTCGGCCCAGGGCGTCAGCGCTTGTCAGCGGTGGCTGTGCGTGTGCGGAGAGAGCAGGACTTCCAGCTCCTCCTCGCGGTCCGCGGTGGAGACGAACAGCAGCTCGTCGCCGGCCTCGAGCGGGTCGTCCTTGGCCGGCACCAGCACCCGGCCCTCTCGGATGATCGTGACCAGCGCGGTGTCCGACGGCCACTCGACGTCACCGACCCGGGTGCCCACCATTGGCGCATCGCCCGGCAGGGTCAGCTCGACCAGGTTCGCCTCGCCCTGGCTGAACCGCAGCAGCCGGACCAGGTCGCCGACGCTGACCGCCTCCTCTACGAGGGCCGACAGGAGCCGCGGCGTCGATACCGCCACGTCGACGCCCCACGACTCGTTGAACAACCACTCGTTCTTCGGGTGGTTGACCCGGGCCACCACCCGGGGGACCCCGTACTCGGTCTTGGCCAGCAGCGAGACGACGAGGTTGACCTTGTCATCGCCGGTGGCGGCGATGACCACCTGGCACTGTGACAGCGCCGCCTCCTCGAGCGAGGAGATCTCGCACGCGTCGGCCAGCAGCCATTCGGCGGCCGGCACGCTCTCCATCTTGATCGCGTGCGGATCCCGCTCGATGAGTAGGACCTCGTGGTCGTTCTCCAACAGTTCGGCGGCGATTGACCGGCCGACGTTGCCGGCGCCCGCGATCGCAACCCGCATCAGTGCCGCCCCTCCGGGCCCTTCGCGCACACTGCCTCGACCGTAGTCACGTCGGACTCCTTCATGACCAGGTGAACCCGGTCGCCGT
>DATAFN010000030.1:0-9626 GCA_036257435.1 Actinomycetes bacterium | reverse complement strand
GGCTACTTCGACATGGACAAGCCGATCGGCAAGTACACCAAGAAGGAGCTGCACAACCTGCTCTACAAGGAGCCGACCAAGATCAAGGTTGAGGGGATCAACCTGACCTACGCGGGCCTGATCCCGTCGATCCAGAAGTCGATGCTCTCCAAGGACGTCGACGCTCTGCAGCCGCACATCCGCGCCTTCGTGGAGCGCGTCGTGACGTTCACCGTCTGTCCCGAGTGCGACGGCACCCGGCTCAGCAAGGAGGCCCGATCCTCGGAGATCGCGGGGAAGAACATCGCCGATCTCTGCTCGATGCAGATCAGCGACCTGGCCGACTGGGTCCGGGGCCTCGACGAACCGTCGGTGGCTCCGCTACTGGCCGCGCTGGGGCAGACTCTCGACTCATTCGTCGAGATCGGGCTGGGCTACCTCAGCCTCGAGCGTCCGTCCGGCACGCTTTCGGGCGGCGAGGCGCAGCGCACCAAGATGATCCGGCACCTCGGGTCCTCGCTCACCGACGTCACCTACGTCTTCGACGAGCCGACTATCGGCATGCACCCGCACGACATCCAGCGGATGAACGACCTGCTGCTGCAGCTGCGCGACAAGGGCAACACGGTGCTCGTCGTGGAGCACAAGCCGGAGGCGATCGCAATCGCCGACCACGCCATCGACCTCGGCCCCGGCGCCGGTGCTGCCGGTGGCGAGGTGGTCTTCGAGGGCACCGTCGAGGAGCTGCGCGCCAGCGGCACACTGACCGGGCGGCACCTTGACGACCGCGCCTCGCTAAAGCCGGCGGCACGGACTCCGTCGGGAGTGCTGGAGGTGCGCGGCGCCAGTACCAACAACCTGCAGGACGTCGATGTCGACATCCCGCTTGGCGTGCTGGTGGTGGTGACCGGAGTCGCCGGCTCTGGCAAGAGCTCGCTGATCCACGGCTCGGTGTCCGGGCGCGACGGGGTCGTGTCGGTCGACCACACCGCGATCCGCGGCTCGCGACGGAGCAACCCGGCGACCTACACCGGCCTGCTCGATCCCATCCGCAAGGCGTTCGCGAAGGCCAACGGCGTGAAGCCGGCGCTGTTCAGCGCTAACTCCGAGGGCGCCTGTCCAACCTGCAACGGCGCCGGGGTCATCTACACCGAACTGGGCGTCATGGCCACCGTCGAGTCCACCTGCGAGGAGTGCGAGGGGAAACGGTTTCAGGCGTCGGTGCTGGAGTACCACCTCGGCGGCCGTGACATCAGCGAGGTGCTCGCGATGTCGGTGACCGAAGCCGAAGAGTTCTTCAGCACCGGCGACGCGCGCACGCCGGCCGCGCACGCGATCCTCGGCCGGCTCGCTGACGTCGGCCTCGCCTACCTCAGTCTCGGCCAGCCGCTCACCACACTGTCCGGCGGCGAGCGGCAGCGGCTCAAGCTGGCCACCCACATGGCCGAGAAGGGCGGCGTCTACATCCTCGACGAGCCGACGACCGGCCTGCACCTCGCCGACGTCGAGCAGCTGCTCGGCCTGCTCGACCGGCTCGTCGACTCCGGCACGTCGGTTATCGTCATCGAGCACCACCAGGGGGTCATGGCCCACGCCGACTGGATCATCGACCTCGGCCCAGGCGCCGGCCACGACGGCGGCCGGATCGTATTCGCGGGCACACCCGCCGACCTCGTCGCCGCCCGGTCCACCCTCACTGGCGAGCACCTCGCGGACTACGTCGGCAGCTGACCGAGCCCTCGGCGAGCCCTGCTAGCTGTTGCCGGTTCGTCGGCCGGCATCGGTTAACGCTCCCGGTCGTTGGGCCGCTCGCGAGACGGGTCAGCCCCTGCGTGACCCACGCATGACCAGACGAACCATATGCTCGCCGGATGGAGACCGCAGCCTCCAGCTCTCAGCCAGGATTGCCTGCTGCCGGCCGACGCGAGCAGTCGCCGGGATCGGTCATCCCGGACATCCCCTACATTCGTCAGCGGGACGGCACCGAGCAGCGCGCCACCTTCTTCGAGCTGTTCTTCGATCTCGTCTATGTCTTCGCGGTCACCCAGCTCTCCCACCACTTGCTCGAAAATCTGAGCTGGGAGGGCGCCGCACAGATGGCGTTCATGCTGATCGCCGTCTACTGGGCCTGGAACTACACGACCTGGATGGCCAACTGGTTCGATCCTGAGACGATCCCGGTCCGGCTCATCCTTGTATTCGTCATGCTCGCAAGCCTGCTGATGGCGGTCGCGATTCCTGGCGGATTCGGCGACCAGGCGCTGCTCTTCGGGTGCAGCTACTCGGCGCTGCAGATCGGCCGCAATGCCTTCGTGGTCGGCGTCACACCGGCAGGCGATTTCAACCGGAACTTCAAGCAGATTCTCGTCTGGAGCATCCTGTCCGCGCCGCTCTGGATCGCCGGTGGGCTCGCCGCTGGGGAGCTGCGGTGGGTGCTGTGGCTGGCGGCGCTTGGCCTAGATCTCTTGGCGCCACTTGTCATGTACTGGATTCCGCGAGTCGGGCCAACCCCGATCAGCCAATGGGAGATCAACGGCCGGCACTTCGCGGAACGGTTCCAGCTGTTCGTCATCATTGCGCTCGGCGAGAGCATCGTGCTGACGGGTGTGACCGCATCGGATACCGGCCTGGGCGGTGCCCACGTCGTCGCCCTCGGCCTCGCGTTTCTCGGCTCCACTGCATTGTGGTGGCTGTACTTCGGTCACGTCGGTGGAGCCGTGGCGGACGCGATCGGCCGAAGCACGGCGGATCAGGTCGGCCGAATGGGGCGCGACGTCTATACGTACCTGCACCTGCCGATCATCGCCGGGATCGTCCTAGTTGCGGTGGGCGACGAGCTCGCGGTCGCCCACCCTGACGGTTCCTTGCATTGGGCCGGAGCGCTGGTGAGTCTCGGCGGCCCGGCACTCTATCTCCTCGGGGTGATGGCCTGCGCTGCTCGGGTCGGTCGCCCGCAGAGATGGCCGCGCGCTTTCGTCGTGATTCTGCTGCTCGCGGCTATCCCGCTCGCCGCACACGCGCCGGCGATCGTGGTGTCCGCTGTGCTCATCGTGCTGCTCGGATCACTCGTGATTAGCGAGGAGCTCCGCGCGTAACCTGATCGGGTGGATCACGCGGTCGGTCAGGGCCCGGGGCGGTCGGCACCGTGGACCCACACCGCAGCGGCGGCCACGTTCAAGGCATAACTGCAGGTCAAGCTTGGTGGGGCGGGCGGGACTCGAACCCGCGACCGGAGGATTATGAGTCCCCTGCTCTAACCGGCTGAGCTACCGCCCCGGCGCCACCAGGGTAACGGTCATCATGATCGAGCGGCCGCCGGTAGAGGTATGGGGGCACGGCGGCCGCTCGGACTCGTGGCCCCGAAAACCCAAACAGACCGAGCCCTAACGTGGGTTCGGCCTGTCCGGTATCTCTTGAGAGATCACAGCGCTCCCGCGATAGGACTCGAACCTATAACCTGCCGGTTAACAGCCGGACGCTCTGCCGATTGAGCTACGCGGGATCGATCCGGGCCACCGCCGGACACCGGATATCGCGCCATTAGCGTACCCCATCGGACTGATTGGCCAGCCCGGTGCCAGATTGGCGCGGCCGTTGCGGGGTAGCGTTCGTCTAGCAAGGCTGCAGCTCATTGGAGGCGACCGTTATGCGCAAGCTCGGATTCCTCGCTGGGGCGGCCCTGGGCTACGTGATGGGCGCGAAGGCCGGCCGGGAACGGTACGAGCAGATCCGCTCCACCACCCAGAAGCTGGTCAACCACCCCACCGTCCAGCAGGTCAAGACCGAGGCCCAGGATCAGGCGAACCGCATCTACAGTTCGGCCAGGGACAAGATTTCGACGAAGGTGTCGGATAGCAATTGGATCCCGGTCGGCAAGGGCGATGGCGGAGCCACTTCGCCGCCCGCCAGCGAACTCACCACCGACGACACCTGGGCCACCGCCACGCGGACGCGGTAGCGACCGCGGACCCGGCTCCGGGATCCTTCCCACCCACTCGAACTTCCGCCGTCGGCATCAGGTCTGGCTCTTAGAGCCGGCCGCCGGCGGCGGAGCGTATGTGTGCTGTGCGGTTAGATCCCGGTCTGCGCCCGTAGTTCGGCCACTGCTCGTTCCGCTCGCTCCCTGATCAGCGGATCGTTGCGGTCCAGGCCCGCGTCGAACGCCACGACCCAGCGAGCCTCCAATGCCCCCGGTGCGCGCCGCGCCGATACGACGACACCGCGGCGTCCGTCCAGCGACACATGCCGGCTGTAGATGATGGTGCTCTGTACCCGCTCCCGTACCGTCTCCGGGACGTAGCCCGGCTCGGCTAGCGGTAAGTCGAGCCTGCCTCCGGGCTCGGGAAGTACCACGGTGAGCGCGGCCAGCTCCCCGTCCCAGCTGACCTTGGCGATCGACTCGTATGGGATCCGGGCCAGCCCACCCGCCTCCGGGACGTGCAGCGCTCGGTCGGTGGCAATGATGTGCGGCACGGCATCGCCGGAGCCTGCGGGACCGCCGGCGCCGGTCCCCATCGCGACGGCCAGCACCCGCTCACCCGGTTCGAGGGCGAGCGCATCCCGAACCGAGGCCGGGATCGTGACCTGCCGGCGCCATCGCATGCCGCCCAACCTATGCCACCGGACGATCTGGGGCCGGGTGCCAGAACGGGCGCTTCAGCGGTGCCGCGACAGCGGCCCGCGGCGGTCAGCGAAGGTAGTCGCGCAGCTGGTCGGCCAGCGTGCGGTGCCGCAACTTGGCCAGCGTCTTCGCCTCGATCTGGCGCACCCGCTCCCGGGTCACCCCGAAGACCTGGCCGACTTCCTCGAGCGTGTGCGGTTCGCCGTCGGTCAGCCCGTAGCGAAGCTGCACCACCCGCTTCTCCCGATCGCCGAGCGTGCCGAGGATCGCATCGAGGTGCTCGCGCAACAGCACATGCGCCGACGACTCCACTGGCGAGATCACGTCGGTGTCCTCGATGAGGTCGCCGAGTTCGGAGTCCTCGGTCTCGCCGACCGGTGAGTGCAGCGAAATCGGCTCCTGGGCGAGCCGCATGATCTCCAAGACCCGCTCCACATCGAGCCCGAGCCGACTGGCCACCTCGAGTGGGGTCGGTTCGCGACCCCACTCCTGCAGCAGGTTGCGCTGCATCCGGACGATCCGGTTGATGGTCTCCACCACGTGCACCGGCACCCGGATGGTGCGCGCCTGGTCGGCCAGCGCGCGGGTGATGGCCTGCCGGATCCACCAGGTGGCGTACGTGGAGAACTTGTAGCCCTTCGCGTAGTCGAACTTCTCCACCGCGCGGATCAGGCCCATGTTCCCCTCTTGGACCAGGTCCAGGAACGGCAGCCCGCGACCGATGTAGCGCTTTGCGATGGACACGACGAGGCGGAGGTTGGACTCGATCAGGCGCCGCTTGGCCAGGTGGCCGTCCTCGGCGATGATGGCAAGCTCCCGGCGCAGAGACGGCGTCAGCGGCTGGCTGGAGGTTAGCTTGGCGGCCGCGAACACGCCCGCCTCCACCCGCCGGGCCAGCTCCACCTCGTCGGCCGCGGTGAGGAGCGCGACCCGGCCGATCTCGCGCAGGTACTGCCTGACCAGATCGGTGCCGCCGCCTCGGATCGCGGTCTCGTCGAGGTTGTCCGGCGCGTCGTCCTCGTCGGCGTCGGCCACTACCACCAATTCATCGAGCAGCGGTTCCGCGGGGTCTTCCTGTTCTAGAAGCGCGGTGCCGGACGCTTCGCGTCCGGCGCGCCGAGTATCCCCGTTGGTGTTCGTGGTCTTCGGTTCCACCAACGCGTGACGCATCATGCGGCCATCCCTCCGGAAGCCCCGGGACCTCGACGTACCGCGCCGGGCGCGGCAACCTGACTACTGCCTTACCCACCTGTGCTCTCCCGTGCACCTGAGGTTAACAAAGAAATATGAGGAGGCTCGCGGGCGGCTTGGGCGGCACCTTTCCGGGGTCGGTAACGATCAGCTGCGGATCTTGCGCTCCTAGAGCGCGCCGATTGCCCGTTCGCGCAGCCCACGCGCCTGCGACTCGAGCGCGATGAGCTCGCCGAAGAGCCGGTTGTACTCCTGCTCGGCGGTCAGCGGGTTGGTCCGCTGCAACTTCGACTTCAGCTCGGTGATCCGCCGGGTCATCGCCATCTCGGCCAGCCGGGCAAGCACCGCACCCGTGTAGCGGGGGTCCGGGTTGCCGGCACTACGCAGCTCTTCTACCGCGAGCTCGGTGACCAGCGTGCGGACCGCGTCGTCCGGCGCCGACTCGCGGACCGCGGCGACCCAGCCCGGTCCGGACGCCGCGCCGGCAACTCCGCCGGCCTCGGCGATCGCGGCCCGCACCGATCGGTAAGCGTCCGCGGTGTACATGTCGGCTTCGGTCGCATCGAACACCGGTCCGGCCAGTTGCGGCACCTGCAACGCCAGCTTGAGCGCCTCGCGTTCGACCTGCAGCGCCGGGTCGTGGGGGTCGGGCCGGGTCGAAGCGGCGGCCGGCGCGCTCGGCTCGCCGTTGGTCCGCCCGGCGATTCCGGCCACTGCCGCGGCCACCGGTTCGATGTCCATGCCGAGCCAGCCCGCGAGCCGCTTGGTGTACTCCGGGCGCAGGGCGCGGTCCCTGATGGACGCGACCATCGGCACCGCGCGGCGAAGCGCGGCCACCCGGTCCTCGGCCGAGTCCAGGTCGTACGGTTCGAGCACGCTGCGGATCGCGAACTCGAACATCGGCACCCGGCGCGCGACCAGGTCGCGCAGGGCCACATCACCGCGGCGCACCCGCAGCTCGCACGGGTCGAGGCCACCCGGCTCGACCGCAACGAACGTCTGCGCGACGAACCGCTGGTCATCCTCGAACGCCCGTAGCGCGGCCTTGCGCCCGGCCTCGTCGCCATCGAACGTAAAGATCACTTCGCCGCGAAACTCGTTCTGGTCCATCAGCAGCCGGCGCAGGATCCTGATGTGCTCGCTGCCGAACGCGGTGCCACAGGTAGCGATCGCGGTCGGCACCCCGGCGAGATGGCAGGCCATCACGTCGGTGTATCCCTCGACGACGACCGCCTGCATCTTCCGGGCGATCTCCCGCTTGGCCAGGTCGACCCCGTACAGCACCTGGCTCTTCCGGTACAGCGGCGTCTCCGGCGTGTTCAGGTACTTGGGACCGTTGTCGTCCTCGAACAAATGGCGAGCGCCGAAGCCGATCACATCTCCGGTGATGTCCCGGATCGGCCACATCAGCCGGCCGCGGAAGCGGTCCACCAAACCGCGCTGCCCGTCCCGCGCCAGCCCACCGATCCGCAACTCCTCGTCGGTGAAACCGCGCCCGCGCAGGTGTCTGGTGAGCGCATCCCAGGCTTGGGGCGCGAATCCGACCGAGAACTGCACCGCGGCCGCCTGGTCGAAACCGCGCTCTGCCAGCAGTCGCCGGGCGGGCTGCGCGGCCGGACTACCCAGCTGCTCGGCGTAGAACCCGGCCGCGGCCTTGTGCGCCTCGACCAACCGGGTCCGCCGGCCCTGCTGACCCTGCGTGGTCGCGCCGCCCTCGACGTACCGCAGCTGGATGCCGGCGCGGGCCGCCAGCCGCTCGATCGTCTCCGCGAACGTCAAGTGGTCGACCCTCATCACGAAGTCGAAGACGTCCCCACCGGCCTGGCAGCCGAAGCAGAAGTACAGCCCGCGCGCCGCGGTCACATGGAATGACGGGGTCTTCTCCTCGTGGAACGGGCACAGCCCCTTCAGGCTGCCGGCGCCCGCGTTGCGCAGCGTGACCCGCTCGCCGACCACATCCGCGATCGGGGAGCGCTCCCGAACGAGCGCGATGTCCTCGTCTCTGATGCGGCCGGGCACAGTGTCGGAGTCTACGTTCCCCGCACCTGGGTCGGGGGCCGACCGGGAGCGAGGTACCGAACGAACACGTAGTGCGGACCAAGCGGCGGCACGTCGAACTGCGGGCCCCGCCGGGTGAAGCCGTTGCGTTCGTAGAAGCCGGCCGCGACAGTGCGGCCGTTGCACCAGACCAGCCGCCCGCCGCGCCGGGCCACTTCGCCGATACCGTGCCGCAGCACGGCCGCCCCGATCCCCCGGCCGCGAAGCTCCGCCACGGTGGCCATGCCGCGGAACCGCCAGCCCTGCTCGCCGTCCAGCGGCTGCGGGAAGAAGGTCGCGCAGCCGATCACTTTGCCGGTCCGTGGATCGCGTGCGGCCAGATGGAACGTGTCCGGATGTCCTTCTTCCGGGTACTCCGATGCCGCGGGCGGAAGATGCGGGCGCAGCACGGACCGGCGCAGGTCGAAGATCTTGGCACGGTCGGCCAGCTCGATCGTGGGCTCGTCCACGGCCGAACCCTACGGGCTCGATCCCGGGGCTGCGGGCTCAGCCGATGAGCCGCTGATGCCAGGCCAGCGCCGACGCGTCGGTGAGCGAGGCGACCTGATCGATCACCACCCGGAGCCGAGCCGTGTCATCGTCGGCGCCACGCCAGTCGTTCCGGAACGCGGGCTCCAGGCCGTCGGGGGCTCGCCGGGACAGCGCCTCGACCAGCTCACGGATCACGTCGCGCTGCCGCTGGTAGACGGCAACCCGGTCATCGCTGAGCATCACCAGGTGCGCGGCGATGCCCTTGAGGACGCTCACCTCCATCACATGCTCGGGCGGCACCAGGAGCTCGGCGCCATACCGGGCGAGCGGTCCGGGCCCGAACGCCGCCTGGGTGGCCAGCTGGGCGGCCGTACAGAACCGGCCGACCAGCTCGCTGGTCAGGTTCTTCAGCCCGGCCAGCGCACGGCGACTGCCGTCGTATCCCTTCGGCCAGTACGGCTGCGCCACCAGCCGATCCAGCGCGGCGACCAGCTCTGCGTCGGTGCGCTCGGGCAGGTACCACTGCCTGGTCACCGCGCAGATCGCCGCGCGTACCTCGCGATCGGCCAAGCCATCCAGGTCGATCGCGCCGCCCTGGATGCCGTCTTCGACGTCGTGCACCGAGTAGGCCACGTCATCGGCCCAGTCCATGACCTGCGCCTCCAGGCATGGGCGGGCGTCCGGCGCACCGCGCCGCAGCCACTCGAACACCTCGGCATCCGCCTCGTACACGCCGAACTTCCCGCCCGGGTCTCGCTGACCCGGACGCGCGCCGCGCGGCCATGGGTACTTAGTTGCCGCATCCAGGCTGGCCCGGGTCAGGTTGAGACCGGCGCTCCGGCCGTCCGGCCAGCCGGTCTTCGCCTCCAGCCTGGTCAGCAGTCGGAGAGTCTGTGCGTTGCCCTCGAACCCGCCGATCCCATCCGCGGCAGCGTCCAGCCCCTGCTCGCCGGTGTGCCCGAACGGCGGGTGGCCCAGGTCGTGGGCCAGGCACGCCGTGTCCACCACGTCCGGATCACAGCCGAGCGACTTCCCCAGCTCCCGGCCGACCTGGGCGACCTCCAGCGAATGCGTGAGCCGGTTACGGACGAAGTCGTCGTAACCGGGCACGTACACCTGGGTCTTGGCGGCTAGCCTGCGCAAGCCGGCCGAATGCAATACCCGGGCCCGGTCGCGGGCGAACGGGCCGCGCTCGGTCCGCTTGACCGGCTCCGCGGCCCATCGCTGGCGAGCCGCCTCGTCGTACCCGCTCATCGGCCCAGTCGTAGGCCCGCTCATGAGGCCCGACCGTAGCGCGTCCGCGCCG
>DATAFN010000011.1:0-7632 GCA_036257435.1 Actinomycetes bacterium | reverse complement strand
CGGCGCGGCAGCGCCGCCAGCACCAGCGCGACACCCTCCTCGATGGCGCCGCGGTCCTAGCGGTTGCGGTCCTGCTCCATCAATGGAATGAGCTCACCGCTCGGTCCGGTCCGGGCCGGCCGCCGGGCATCAAGGAGCAGCATGAGCGCCAGCAAGCCGGCAACCTCGGTGTCGTCGGGCAGAAGCCGGTGTACGACACGGGTCAGCCTGATCGCCTCCGCGGACAGATCGGCGCGGTGCAGCGTGGGCCCGGAGGTCGCGGTGTATCCCTCGTTGAAGATCAGGTAGAGCGCGTGGAGCACTGCTCGGAATCGCTGCGGGAGTTCGGCGGGTCCGGGCATCCGAAACCTCGCACCGGCCGACCTGATGGTCGCCTTCGCCCGGCTGATGCGCTGCGCCATGGTGGTTTCTGGCACCAGGAACGCGCGGGCGATCTCGGCGGTAGTGAGACCGCCGACGGCGCGCAGCGTAAGGGCTACCTGCGAAGCAGGGGTCAGCGCCGGATGGCAGCACAGGAACAGCAAGGTGAGCGTGTCGTCCTCGCGCGGGGCCCGGGCGTCGCCGGGCGGCGACGCGATGAACTCGTCTCGCGGCGTCGCGGCGGCAGCCGACTCCTCGCGACGCCGTCGCGCCTCGGCGCTGCGTAGCTCGTCGACGAGCCGGCGCGATGCGACCCGGATGAGCCAGCCGCGGGGATTGTCCGGCACACCGGTGGCGGACCACTGCTGGGCGGCCGCGGCAAGCGCCTCCTGTACGGCGTCCTCGGCTGCGTCGAAGTGGCCGTATCGCCGCACCAATGCGCCGAGGACCTGCGGCGCGTGGTCACGCAGCAGGTCCTCGACGCGCGGTGCGACGGTCATGCGTCGACCGGTGCATCCAAGATCGGTTGGACCACTAGATCGGCCGGCTTGCTGCCCGCCGGGATCGGGCACGAGTAGACCCGCTTGGCGATCTCGATGGCGCGGTCGATGTCCGGGCACTCGACCACCCAGTAGCCGGCGAAGACCTCGCGAGTCTCGCTGTACGGCCCGTCGGAGACGATCGGCTTGCCGTCGGAATCCGCGGTGAGGAAGACGGCCTGGCGCGGCTCGGCCAGCCCCTGGCCGTCGACGAACTCGCCGGACTCGGCAAGATCGTTGTTGAGGGACTCCATGAACTGGAACATCGTCTGCAGCTCATCCGGCGACCAGGCCGGGTAGCCATCCGACGGCTTGCCGGTCATCGCGTCGTATCCGGCCTGGTTTCCGATGATCGCGATCAAGTACTTCGCCATTGCGATGCCTTTCACTCTCGGCCCCCAGTTTGGGCGCCTCACGCCGGAGACATCGGAGCCGGTCGCCGATTCTCGACATGCCGATTGAAGCTCATTTGGGCAGCGGGCCAGCAGAGCGTCAGTCCCTAGGTCGTGCCGGCGGCCGGGTCCCGGGCTGGGCGCCGGTCGCGGGCCGATCTGCGGCTACTGTCGCTCCAGAATCACCACGGGGATCTGGCGGTCGGTTCGCTTCTGGTACTCGTCGTAGTCCGGCCAAACCGCAACCATCCGTCGCCAGAGGTCGGGCTTCTCCTCCGGCGTGGCCGCCCGAGCCCGCGCCTTGAACCGATCGCCTCGAACCTGAACCTCTACCTCAGGATTAGCCTCGAGATTCAGGTACCACTCGGGCGATCGGGGTGCGCCGCCCTTGGACGCGACGACGAGGTAGTCGTCGCCGTGTGGCTGGTAGATCAGCGGCTTGATGATCTTACGTCCGGTTTTCCGTCCGGTCGTGGTGAGCAGCAGGATGGGCGCACCCCGACGCCAGTCGTGCCCTTCCTCGCCGTCGGTCTCGATGTAGCGCTTGACATGCTCGTCGCCGTAGAGCATCCCGACTCGCCTCCGATCGTGAGCTACTCCACCTCTACCAGAGCAGGTCAGCGACCTAATCCCCGGCTATCAGAGCCGGACCGCGTACCTGAACTTCGCGAACATGCTGGCAGACTCGACCGATGCGCCGCGATTTTCGCAAAGTCGACGTCTTCACTACGACGCCCTACTACGGCAACCCGGTCGCGGTCGTGCTCGACGGCACCGACCTGACCACCGAGCAGATGCAGCGGTTCGCGCACTGGACGAACCTGTCCGAGACCACGTACGTGCTCCCGCCCAGCGGGCCGGACGCGGACTACCGGGTACGGATCTTCACGCCGGTTGCCGAACTGCCGTTCGCCGGGCATCCGACGCTTGGCACCTGCCACGCCTGGCTGGAGGCCGGCGGGGCACCTCGGTCAGGCGCGCTGGTTGTCCAGGAGTGCGGCGCCGGGCTGGTCCGGGTCCGCCGGAGCGACACCGGGCTGTCGTTCGCAGCGCCGCCGCTGGTGCGATCCGGCCCGGTCGACGAGCCGCTGCTCGAGCACATCGCCGACCTGGCCGGAATCAACCGCGCCGACATCGTGGACGCGCAGTGGGTGGACAACGGACCCGGCTGGGTGGCTGTGCTGGTCGCCGACGCGGATGCGGTGCTGGCGTTGCGTCCGAAGCCGGTGGACCTCGACCTTGGCGTGGTCGGCCCATACCCGGACGAATCGCCGTACGCGTTCGAGGTGCGCGCGTTCTTCCCCAAGGACGGTGCCACCGTGGAGGACCCGGTCACCGGCAGCCTGAACGCGTCACTCGCGGAGTGGCTACTGCGGACCGGGCGGGCCAAAGCGCCGTATCTGGCCAGCCAGGGCACCGCGCTCGGCCGGGCCGGACGGGTAACCGTGTCGACCGAGCCGGACGGCACCATCTGGGTCGGCGGCGGCACCGTGACCTGCGTCACCGGCCACGTCGAGCTGTAACCGCCAGCGGAGCCAGGCCTGCGCGCGGGGTCCGGTCAGCGCTGGTCGAGCTGCGCCACCAGCCGGGCCGGCGCCACGACCCGGTACGCATCCTCGACCAGCTCCTCGATCTCGGCCCAATCGGTAGGAACATCCAGCCGCACGCCGAGCCAGCCGCGGTGACCAACGTACGGCGGCGCGTAGAACCGTCCCGGATTCCGCGTAACCAGCGCCCGCTGCGCCCCCTCCGGTGCTGCGCACCAGAAGCCGACGATGTCGTCGTGGTGCCGGTCCGCAAACGTGACGAATACCTTCCGGTCTCGCACGAACCACGTCGGCTCGCCATGGCTGAGCCGCTCGGTCACCTCCGGCAGCGCCAGGCAGATCCGCCGCAACCGCTCCTGCGCGCCGTCCGATCCGGCCGCAGCCTGGTCCGAGCTCTGGTCCGCCATCCGGCCATTGTGCGCCGACGTACGATCGCAACCGGAGGACCGGCTCGGTACGGGACGCAAACGGTGATCACACTTGCACTGCTGGGTGACACCATGCTTGGCCGTGGCGTCGCCAAGGAGCTCGACCGGCGTCCCGCCGAGTCGCTGGTCAGCGACGAAGTGGCCCGGCTGGCCCGAGGCGCGGATCTGACCATCCTCAACCTCGAGTGCGCGATCTCCGACCGCGGCGAGCCGTGGCCGGAACCGGGCAAGCGCTTCTTCTTCCGCGCTCCGCCGGCCACGGTGCAGACCCTGCGGCATCTCGGCGTCGACTGCGCGAGCTGTGCGAACAATCACGCGCTCGATTTCGGCCGGGACGCGCTGCATGACACGCTGCGCTATCTGGACGAAGCCGGCATCGCACACGTCGGCGCCGGCGGTGACCTGGCGGCCGCGCGGGCGCCGGCCATCCTGACCACGCACGGGTTGCGGATCGGGGTACTGGGCTTCACCGACCACCCGGCCGACTTCGCCGCTACCCCGGACTCGGCCGGGGTAGCCTACGCCGACCTCCGCACCGGCCCGCCGGACTGGGTTCTCAACGCGATCGGCGTGCTGCGCGAGTGCTGCGACATTGTGGTGGCAACCCCGCACTGGGGGCCGAACATGACCTCCGCGCCACTGCGCTACGTGCAGGTTGCCGGCGCCGCGCTGCTCTCGGCCGGGGCAACCCTGGTGGCCGGCCACTCCGCACACGTGTTTCACCCGATCGTGCTGGCCGGTAATGCCGCGATCCTCTACGACCTGGGCGACTTCATCGACGACTACGCCACCGATCCGGCGCTGCGCAACGATCTCGGCGTGCTCTGGCGGGTAAGCGTGGATGCCAGCGGAGTCCGGGACGTCGAGGCGGTTCCGATCGTGCTCGAGTACGCCCACACCAGGCTGGCTACGCTCGCCGAGATCGGCCGCTACCCGGTGTGGACCGATCGGCTCGCCGCGCAGGTCCGGTAGTCCGGCTCAGCTGCCCACCAGGAACCCGGTATGGCTGCGGAATCGGAAGGCGCCGGCGCCCCCGGCCTCGATGGCCGCGGCGGTCCGCGCCCTGACCCGGTCGAGTACCGGGCCGACCGGCACCCCTCGGAAGTACGGCAGCGTCGACTCGATGAACCTGACCAGCGGCTCCGGCTCGGTCAGCGTGACCCAGCCGGTGAAGTCCAGGCGGCGCACTCGTTCGAAGTGCCTTCGCGCCATTCGCTCGCCGTCCTCCAGCGTGAACAACGCCTGACCGTCCGGCGGCGAGGCGGGTGCCGTCCCGGTGACGTCGCGGATGGCCGCGGATCGCAGCTCGATCAGCTCCGCCTTGTCCGCCGCCGCGTTCGTCGCGATCAGTACCAGACCACCGGCGGCCCGAACCCGGGCCAGCTCGGCCACCGCGATCTCCGGTTCCGGCAGGTGGTACAGCATGTGCATCGCCAGCAGCGCACCGGCCGAGCCGGCGACCAGCGGCAGCCTGGCCGCGTCGGCGAGCACCACCGGTGGCCCGGTGACGGCGAGCATGCCCGGCGATAGGTCGAGCCCTAGCACGGTCAGCTCGGGCCGTGCCGTGCGTAGCGCCCGTACGTATGCGCCGTCGCCACAGCCGACATCGACCACAAGCCCGCGGGCGTTGCGGAGCTGCTCGACCGCGAGCGCCGGCAGATCACACTGCGGCGTCCGATACGCGTAGATCGACCGGCGTGCGGCCAGGTTCCGGCCGTCCGGATAGGCCTCGCTGACCAGCCACTCCCGCGTGCCCGTCATGCGGACTCGTGCCGAGGCGCCGGCAAGTAGGGTGCTGCCATGCCGGCATCCGATCACATCAGGCGGCTGCGCGAGAAGATCGGGCACGAGCTGCTGCTCGTTCCATCGGTAGCCGTGCTGCCTAGGGATGAGCGCGGCCGGATCCTGCTCGTCCGACTGGCCGACACGGGCCGCTGGACAACGATCGGCGGCGCGGTCGAGGTCGACGAGGATCCGCGCGACGCGGCCGTCCGCGAGGCCAAGGAGGAAGCCGGCGTCGTGGTCGAGCTCGGCCCGATCCTCGGCGTGCTGGGCGGCCCCGACTACCGGATCAGCTATCCGAACGGGGACCTGACCGCCTACGTGTCGATCGTGTACGACGCGACCGTCCACAGCGGTGTGCCGGCACCGGATGGCGACGAGACGACCGAGGTCGGCTGGTTCACCCTGGCCGAGATGGCCACCGCCGAGCTCGGCCACTTCGCCCGCGCGATGCTGCGAGATCTCGACCTGACGTGACCGCCCAGGACGTGCGCCTGGCGCGGGCGGCCGCGCAGTTGCTGCACCGTCCCGATCGCGCCCCGCACCTCGCCGACCTGGTGCACCGACTGCTCGCGGTTCAGGCCCAGGACAGCACGGCGGCGCAGCTTGCGCTGCGGGCCAGGGCGCACGCGCTCACCGCAGCGGACGTCGACGCCGCGCTCGCCAACCGGTCGATCGTGCGCACCTGGGGACCGCGCGGCACGCTGCACCTGATCGCCGCGCCCGACGTTGGGTGGCTGACCGCGCTGTTCGGACCGCGCCGGGTGCCCAACTCGCTGCGCCGGCTGGCCCAGGAAGGCGTCTCCGGCACCGCAGCGGAGCTGGTCGCGACGGTAAGCCGAGCCCTGTCGGATCAGGGCCCGCTGACCAAGTCCGAGCTTGGCGCTCGGCTGACTGCCGCCGGCGTGCCGGCGCGTGGTCAGGGCATCGTTCACCTGGCCGCGCTCGGTGCGTTCCACGGCCGGGTGGTGCTCGGCCCGGATCGGGCCGGGAAGCCGACGTATGTGCACGCCACCGACTGGTTGGGCACGGAGGTCGCGATCCGGCCGGACGCAGACGTGGCGCTTGCCGAGCTGGCCCGGCGATACCTGCGCACCCGCGGTCCGGCCGAGCCGGCAGACCTGGCCGCCTGGTCCGGGCTGCCGTTGCAGGATGCCACCGCGGGCTGGGCCGCGATCGAGTCCGAGCTGGTCGAGGTCACGTACGGCGGGCGGACGCTGCACCGGCTGCGCGGGCCGGCGCCGACCGCAGCCGGCTCGGCTGCCGCTCACGCCGTTCGGCTACTGCCGGCGTTCGACGAGTACCTGCTTGGCTGGCGGAGCCGGGATCTCGTGCTGCGCACCGGCGACGCCAAGGCGGTCCACCCAGGTGGCGGGATCATCCGCGCCACCGTGGTCAGCGCCGGCTGGGTGGTCGGAACCTGGCGGCTGCCGAGAGGCAAGCCGGCTGTGACGCTGTTCGACGACCCGCCGGTTGCGCCGGCCCCCGACGCGCTGGCCGCGGAGCAAACCGACGTGACCCGGTTCCTGGGTCGAGCGAGGCCGGGTCCCTGAACAGACCGGGATCCGGACAAGCTGAGGAGCTCCGCAGCCAAACGGAGCTCCTCAGCTTGTCCCGGCCGGTCGGCTACCGGTATCAGCCTTCCGACTGGGCGCCCAGCGTTACCTCGACGGTCTGGGTCTGGCCGTCACGTTGGTAGCTGACGGTGACCTTGGCGCCGGGGTCCTGGGACCTGACCGCTGCGACCAGTGCATCCGGCCCGTCGATCGGCCGGTCGCCGAACCGGGTGACCACGTCGCCGGCCTGCAGACCCGCGGTCGCGGCGGGACTGTTCGCCTGGATATCGGAGATGTAGGCGCCGCTGACCGGCTCGCCCGCCGGGGTCGTCGCGGCGACGTTGACCCCGAGGAACGCGCGGTCGACCTGCTGGCCGCTGGCAAGCTGGTCAGCGGTCTTGCGGGCCTGGTCGATCGGAATCGCGAAGCCCACGCCGATCGAGCCGGCCTGTCCGCCAGATCCGCTCTGCAGGGATGCGATCGCGGTATTGATGCCGATGACCTCGCCGTTCATGTTGACCAGCGCACCGCCGGAGTTGCCTGGGTTGATGGCGGCGTCGGTCTGGATCGCGTCGATGACCGTGTTGCCGTCTTGCTGGCCGAAGCCGTTCTCGGTGCCGATCGTGACCGGCCGGTTCAGCGCGCTCACGATGCCGGTGGTTACGGTGCCCTGCAGCCCGAGCGGGGAACCGATCGCGACGACCTGCTCGCCCACCGCCAGGTCGGCCGGGTCGCCGAGCTTCGCCGCAGTCAGGTCGGTGCGGTCGACCTTGATGACGGCGATGTCGGACTTGGGATCGCGGCCGAGGATCTGTGCCGGCGCGGTGCTCCCGTCGTTGAACGTGACCTGGAGCTGACCGCCATCGGCCGCGGCCGCCACGACGTGGTTGTTAGTGAGGATCTTGCCGTCCGCACTGATGACGACGCCGGACCCCTCACCGGCCTGGCCGTTGCCACTGACCTCGATCGATACCACGCTGGGCAGCACCGTCGCGGCCACCTCGCTGACCGAGCCGAGGTCGCCGGCG
>DATAFN010000237.1:0-10192 GCA_036257435.1 Actinomycetes bacterium | reverse complement strand
TCCGGCGCGGTGGTCTCGGCAGCGGGAGCCGGCGTACCGGCGCCGCCACGCAGAATGCTGGGATCCTCGGCCGCCTTCTGGCGCAGCGCCTCGGCCAGCCGAGCCAGCTGCGACAGCGGAGCCTGGAACAGCGACGCGGCGCCCGAAAGCGACGCCTTCATCGCCCCGGCCAGCTTCGCGAGCAGGACCTCGCGAGACTCCAGGTCGGCCAGCTTCTTGAACTCGTCCGGGGACAGCGGCCGGCCGTCCAGTAGGCCGCCCTTGATGACGAGCATCGGGTGCGCCCTGGCGAAGTCGCGCAGACCCTTGGCGGCCAGTACCGGGTCGCCCTTGGCGAAAGCGATCCCCGACGGGCCGACCAGCAACCCGGTGAGCTCCTCGTGGCCCGCGTCCTTGGCCGCAATCTTGGTCAGCGTGTTCTTCACCACGGCGTAGTTCGCATTCGCACCGAGAGCACGCCGCAGCTCCTGGAGCTGGGCGACGGTCAGCCCGCGATACTCGGTCAGCACGGCCGCGCTCGAGCTGCGGAACTCCTCCGCGATCTCGGCTATGGCGGCTGCCTTGTCAGCCCGTGCCATGGACCTCCTTCCGGGTGAACCCGCCGGTCTGTCCTACGGCCGTGATCCCGGAAGATGCGAAACGCCCCGGCGCAGGCGCACGGAGCGGAGCAACAGTGCTCACCCTGGAGCCGCGGTGCGGCGGCCAGGACTCACCAGGCACCTGCGCAGGCCGCCCGCTGATCGCGGGACCTTCGGTCACCCCTACGGAGCGACGACCGGCGGTCTTTGGCAGAGGCCAGGGTACGGGTCCGCCCGCCCCACCGCCAAATCCTGGTTGCGCGGAGGTAGCTGGAAGGCCGGGGAAGCCGGGCGAGATGCGGACGGGGCGCGGGAAGGATCCGAGTGCCAACTGGGGCGCAGACTACCCAGACCAGACCTGTCCGGGCGGCCGAGGCCGCGTTGGTACTCGGATCCTCCCAGCCGGTCAGCCGGCCGGCAGCTCCACGATCTCGGACGCCGGCGGCGCGCTGATCTCCACCGGGCTGTTGATGTCGGTGATGTGCATCGTCATGTCCAGCTCTCCCGCAGAGCTGGGCACGTTGACCTTGATCTGCCGCGGGCGGAAGTCGCTGTCGACCCACACGTCGTAGTTCACCGAGTCGACCCCGGCCTTGCCGAAGGCCTCCGTGATCGCGGTCAGCTCGGATGCGCTCAGTCCGGCCACCGCACCGACGTCATTGACATCAAGCGTTGCCGCGTAATGCGTGGTCTCGACCCCGTCGATGGTCTCGGTACCGACCACCCGGCCGTTGGCGGAGTTGGCAAACAGCCGCATCTGTACCCGCGGATCCTGCTGGCTGAGTGCCTCACTGAGGTCGCCGAACTGGCCGGACTCGGAGGTGTCGATCTTGATCCACTCGCCGCCGAGCGACTGGGTCAGCTCGCCCAGGCTCATGTAGATGACGTCGTCGATCATCCGCATCTTGATGCCGTCGCCAAGCGACTGCCCGCCGACGTCGAACTTGTCGAAGTTCATCTCCATGGCCAGCGGGGACACCTGGTAGGCACCGGTTCCGCTCATCGTCACCGGCCCGGACATGTCGATCGTGAACTTCCACGAGTCCATGCCGTCGAGCTGATCGGCAATCTTGGAAAGCGCCTGCTCGGCCGACACCGGTTCGGCCGCGCCGCCGCCGGACTCGTTGCCGCATGCCGCAACTACGAGCGCGAGCGCAGCGGTACCGGCCGCCGCGCTCACCAGGGATTTGATACGCACGAAGCCGATCTCCTTCTGTACGGACTGATTGGAAGTCCAACCGGGCGCAAGAAGCGATCGTCGCACACCGAGCCTGCCGGTCGCGCCCGGACCAGGCGCAACCGTGGACGGCCGTGCCAGGTCAGGAAGGAAGTCGCAGGTCGGCGCCCGCTCGGGTGGGAGCGGGCGCCGATTTGCCGGTAAGCGAGAGCGCGGGTCAGGCCTGCACGCTCTCCTCGGCCAGGAGGTTACGGACCTTGTTCGGGTCGACCGGAATGCCCGGACCCATGGTGGTGGCGATGGTGGCCTTCCTCAGGTAGCGGCCCTTGGCGGCGGCCGGCTTGAGCCGCATCACCTCGTCCATCGCAGCCGCGTAGTTCTCCACCAGCGCCTGCTCGGTGAACGAGGCCTTACCGATGATGAAGTGCAGGTTCGCGTGCCGGTCCACCCGGAACTCGATCTTCCCGCCCTTGATGTCGGACACGGCCTTGGCCACGTCGTTAGTCACCGTGCCGGTCTTCGGGTTCGGCATCAGCCCACGCGGGCCGAGCACGCGGCCGAGCCGACCGACTTTGCCCATGAGGTCGGGCGTGGCGACCGCGGCGTCGAAGTCGAGGAAGCCGCCCTGCACCTTCTCGATCAGTTCGTCGCCCCCGACCAGGTCTGCCCCGGCGGCCTTGGCCTGTTCGGCACGCTCACCGGTGGCAAAGACCAGGACCCGGGCGGTCTTGCCGGTGCCGTGCGGGAGGTTGACGGTGCCGCGCACCATCTGGTCGGCCTTGCGCGGGTCTACGCCCAGCCGAAGCGCGACTTCGACGGTTGCGTCGTACTTGACGCCGGTCGTCTGCTTCGCCAGCCGGACCGCTTCCAACGGCGCGTGCAGCTTGGTGCGATCGACGAGCTCCGCGCTGTTTCGGTAGTTCTTGCTGCGCTTCATGGAACTGCTCCTCATGTCTGTCGGGAGTTGTGGTCGTCGGGCCGCGCCTCGGCCCTGCCACGGGTTGCCGGCGATCATCCGCCGGTCCGGCCGGCGGTGTTCCGCCGGTCGCGGGCTAGCTCTCGACCGTGATGCCCATCTGCTGGGCGGTGCCGGCGATGATCTTCTCGGCGGCGTCGAGGTCGTTGGCGTTGAGGTCTGGCATCTTGGTCTGGGCGATCTCGCGGACCTGCTCACGAGTCAGCCTGGCGACCTTGATCTGGTGCGGCTCCGCGGAGCCCTTGTCGATGCCGGCGGCCTTGAGCAAGAGCTTCGCCGCGGGCGGGGTCTTGGTGATGAACGTGAACGAGCGGTCTTCGTAGACCGTGATCTCCACCGGGATCACGTTGCCCCGCTGCTGCTCGGTGGCGGCGTTGTACTGCTTGCAGAACTCCATGATGTTGACGCCGTGCTGGCCGAGCGCCGGACCGACCGGCGGGGCCGGCGTGGCGGCGCCAGCGTTGATCTGCAGCTTGATGACCGCTGCGACCTTCTTCTTGGGAGGCATTTCCGGGTCCTTGTCGTTTACGTAGTGCCACGCCGGGGCGGCGTGACACGGTGTCTGCCGAGCGCGGTTCCCGGGCGCAACGCCCGGTGGTCCGCGGCCTAGTTCTTCTGGATCTGGTGGAACGACAGTTCGACCGGGGTTTCCCGGCCGAAGATCTCGACCAAGCCCTTGACCTTCTGCGCATCCGGGTTGATCTCGTGGATGGTCGCCTGCAGGGTGGCGAACGGGCCATCGATAACGGTAACCGAGTCGCCGACCTCGAAGTCGAGCACCTTGACCTCGGCCGGCGCCTTCGCATCCTTACGCTCGATCTGCGGGGCGAGCGCGTCGAAGACCTCGCCGAGGGTCAGCGGCACCGGCTCGTGGCTGTGCCCGACGAACCCGGTCACGCCCGGCGTGTGCCGCACCGCCGACCAGGACTCGTCGGTGAGATCCATCCGAACCAGCACGTAGCCGGGCATCTTGACCCGCTTGACGTTCTTACGCTGGCCGCTCTTGATCTCCACGACCTCCTCGGTCGGCACCTCGACCTGGAAGATGTGCTCCTCCATGTTCAGCGAGGCGATCCGGTTCTCGAGGTTGGCCTTCACCCGGTTCTCGTAGCCTGCGTAGGAGTGCACCACGTACCAGTCCCCGGGAGCGTCGGTCAGCGCGCGCCGGAACTCGACCAGTGGGTCGTCGGCCTCGCCCGGCTCGACCCCATTGGCGAGCGCGGCACCGGCGACGTCGGCACCGGGCGCCGCCGGGTCGACGCCGGACGGCGTTGACTCAGCCTGCTCCGACTCAGCCACGGCCTGACCTTCCTGGTCGAGCGTCTGGTCGGTGTACAGGTTGGACTCTGACACGGTAAGTGCTTCTTCCTGCTTGAGACGGATGAGCGGGCCGGCGGGTGGGACTAGCCGAAGATCTTCAGCATGACCCAACCGAGCGCGTAGTCCAGGCCCGACACGTAAGCGATCATTATCGTCACGAATACGATCACGACGCTCGTGTACGTCAACAGCTGAGCGCGCGTCGGCCAGACCACCTTGCGCAGCTCGGTGACGATCTGACGGTAGAACAGACCCAACCGGGCCAGTGGACCCGGACCCCGCTCGGCGACCTCCGTCGGGCGGCGCTGCGGCGCCTGGGTGCCACGTGTGTCGGTCACTCGGCTCTCACCCCGGTCGTCCCTGCTCCGGCCCCGCCGGCCGGCGAAGCCTCGTCGATCATCTACTGTTTCCGCTCCGCCACGAGTGCGGCGCGACGCAGGGCCGGAGGGACTCGAACCCCCAACCACCGGTTTTGGAGACCGGGACTCTACCAATTGAGCTACGACCCTACAGTGATCAAGCCCGGCCGGTATCGGCATGCGCTGGCACGCCGAAACAGGCGGCCATGACCACCAGGCCCCGAGTGTACGTGGAAGCACCGTCCCGGCGCGAACCGATCGGATCGGCGAACGATACTTCCGACGGGTGTCCACGGTCACCGCGATGCGCCAAGATTGGCTCATGCCGCACCGCGCCCGGGTATCCGCCCGCCTTGCCGCGATCGCCGAATCCGCCACGCTCGCCGTCGACGCCAAGGCCAAAGCGCTGCAGGCGGCCGGTCGCCCGGTCATTGGCTTCGGGGCCGGCGAGCCCGACTTCGCCACGCCGGACTACATCGTCCAGGCCGCCATCGCCGTGGCCGGCGACCCGCGCAACCACCGGTACACCCCGACCCCGGGCCTGCCCGAGCTACGGGAGGCGGTCGCCGCGAAGACGCTGCGCGATTCCGGCTACCGGGTCGAGCCGTCGCAGGTCGTAGTTACCAATGGCGGCAAGCAGGCGGTCTTCGAGGCGTTCGCGGCGGTGCTGGACCCGGGCGACGAGGTACTGCTGCCGACGCCGTACTGGACCACCTACCCCGAGGTGATCAAGCTGGCCGGTGGTGTTCCGGTACCGGTGCTGGGCGGGGAGTCCAGCGGCTACCTGGTGACGGTGGAGGCCTTGGAGGCGGCCCGCACTCCGCGAACCAAGGTGCTGCTGTTCAACTCGCCGAACAACCCGACCGGCGCGGTCCATTCCCCCGACGAGGTTGCGGCGATCGGCCGGTGGGCGGCCGAGCACGAGCTGTGGGTGATCACGGACGAGATCTACGAACACCTGGTGTACGGCGACGCGACGTTCACCTCGATGCCGGTCGCGACCTCTGAGCTCGCGTCCCGCTGCATCGTCCTCAACGGGGTCGCCAAGACGTACGCGATGACCGGCTGGCGAGTGGGCTGGCTGATCGGCCCGACCGATGTGGTCAAAGCAGTGATCAACTTGCAGTCTCATCTCACGTCGAACGTCAACAACATCGCGCAGCGGGCGGCGCTGGTCGCCGTCAACGGCGATCTGTCCGCAGTCGAGCGAATGCGGGCGGCCTTCGACCGGCGCCGGACCACCATCGTCGGGATGCTCGGCGACATCCCCGGCGTGTACTGCCCGGAACCGCGCGGCGCGTTCTATGCCTATCCGGCGGTCGGTGGCCTACTGGGCAGGCAGATCCGCGGCCGGCGGCCGGCCAACTCGGCCGAACTCGCCGAGCTGATCCTGGCCGAGGCCGAAGTAGCGGTGGTGCCGGGCGAGGCCTTCGGGACCAATGCGCATCTGCGGCTCAGCTACGCACTCGGTGATGACGATCTCGTCGAAGGCGTGACCAGGCTGCAGAAGCTGCTCGGCGAGGCGCGACCCTGAGCTCGGGCGCCGGGCGCGCAGTGCAGGGTCGGTCCGAACCGGCGGCGGCCGAGGCACCGCTCCCCGCCGAGGCACCGGTCCCAGCCGAGGCACCGGTCTCGACCGACGGCGGCCGGCGCAGCCTGAGCGACCTGCCCAAGGCGCATCTGCATCTGCATTTCACCGGCTCGATGCGGCACGGCACCCTGCTCGAACTGGCCGACCGGCACGGGGTGCGGCTGCCCGAGGTGCTCAGGTCGGCAGCCCCGCCCGAGCTGCGGGCCACTGACGAGCGCGGCTGGTTCCGATTCCAGCGGCTCTACGACGCCGCACGGTCTGTGCTCCGCACCCCCGACGACCTGGTCCGGCTGTTGCGGGAGGCGGCCGAGGACGAGCGGGCCGAGGGTTCGCAGTGGCTGGAGATCCAGGTCGATCCGACCTCGTACGCGCCACGTCTGGGCGGGCTCACCGCCACCGTGGAACTCATCCTGGCCGCGGCTGCCGACGCGGCCACGGCGGCCGGGATCGGAATCGGCGTGATCCTCGCGGCGAACCGGACCAAGCATCCGCTCGATGCGCGGACGCTGGCCCGATTGGCCGGGCAGTACGCCGGTCGGGGGGTGGTCGGCTTCGGCCTGTCCAACGACGAGCGTCGCGGCCGAGCCACCGACTTCATCCGAGCGTTCGCGATCGCCGCACGTAGCGGATTGGCCGCGATGCCGCACGGCGGGGAGCTGGCCGGTCCGGCTAGCGTGGCGGACTGCCTTGACCTGCTGCACGCGACCCGGATCGGGCACGGCGTGCGCGCGGCCGAGGATCCGGCGCTGCTGACCAGGCTGGCCGCGGCCGGCACGGTGCTCGAGGTGTGCCCCACGTCGAATCTGGCGCTCGGCGTGTTCGACAAGGCCGAGGACGTCCCGGTACCGCGGCTGCGCGAGGCCGGGATCCCGATAGCGCTGGGCGCGGACGACCCGTTGCTGTTCGGCACCCGGCTGCTCGACCAGTACGCCCTGGTCCGCTCCGCGTTCGGCGCCTCGGACGCGGAACTGGCCGAACTCGCGCGCAGCTCGGTTCGCGGCTCGCTGGCGCCCGATTCGGTCAAAGCCCGGCTGCTTGCCGGAGTCGACCGGTGGCTGATCGGCCCGACGGCCCGGCGTCAACCCAGGCGTAACAGCCCGGACTCACACACCGGCGTGACCGCCCGGCAGTGACGACGTAACGGCCCGGCACTACTCGTCGGCCGGGCGCGGCTTCTTCGAGATCATCCGTGCGGCTGCTCCTCTTGGCGCAGGCCACGCTCGGCGTCCCACTGCCAGAGCGTCATCCCGCCACCGAATCGCAGGTAGGCGGCCCGGTCGACATCGAGCGCGAACAGGTGGAACTCCGGCTCGTCCGGCGCCCAGTCGATCCTGGCCAGGATCGCGTCCCGGAACGCGCCCCGCAGCTCCGGATCGGTGATGTCGACCGCCCGCCCGTAGAGCTTGATGTCGCCACCCGGGTTGTCCTTGTCACTGGGCACGCTGTGCACCAGCAGCCGCGGATCGCGCAACAGGTCAAGCGCCTTCTTGGACTGCCACATCATGCCGAGGAAGAGCTCACCGGCAGCGATATCGACCTCGCACGGGCTGATCCGCGGCCAACCGTCGCGGCTGACCGTGCCGAGCAGCACCAGCTGGTCCCCGCGAAACCTGGCATCGGCCAGCTGCCCGAACTCGGGGCACGCCGCCATGAACTCCTGCCAGCGCATCGCCAACCTCCCGTCATGTCGCGTCCAGCATGGCGGGGAGCACCGACAGTTACGAAGACCCGTTCCGCGAGCCTGTGGACAATGGCACAACGGCGCGGAGACCCACAGCTCAGAACGTTGCGCCGATCAGCACCGGCTCGTTTACCAAGGTGATCCCGAACTTGGCCTGGACGCCGTCGCGCAGCTCTCGGGCCAGCGCGAGCAGCTCTGCCGTGGTGGCGCCACCGCGGTTGGTGAGTGCGAGCGTGTGCTTGGTCGAGATGCGGGCCGCGCCGTGGCCGTACCCCTTGGCGAAGCCGGCCCGCTCGATCAGCCAGGCGGCGGACACCTTCACCTGGCCGTCCGGCGCCGGCCACCGCGGCACCTCGACCGGCAGCCTCGCCGCCACCTCGGCCGGCACGATCGGATTGGTGAAGAACGATCCCGCGCTGGTCGCATCGGGATCGTTCGGGTCGAGAACCATCCCCTTGCGGCGCCGCAGGCCGAGCACGGCAGCCCGCACGGCAGCGGCCGGCACCTGATCACCGATCTCGGCGTCGAGGGCCCTGGCCAGCTCCTGGTACCGCACCGGCCGAGACTGTCCGCTCCGGGCCAGCGTGTACGTCACGTCGATCACGACGTAGCGGTCGTTACCTTTGAGCGCGCTGTTGCGATAGCTGAACGCGCAGTCCGCCGGCTGCAGCACGGTTACCTCGCCGGCCGCCCGGTCGTACGCGGTCACCGATGTCACCGTTTCGGCGACCTCCTGGCCGTACGCGCCGACGTTCTGGATCGGCGTGGCGCCGACCAGCCCGGGAATCCCCGACATGGCCTCCAGCCCGGCCCACCCCTCGTCGATCGCGGTCGACACCAGCGGGTCCCAGTCCTCGCCGGCCTGCGCCGTGACCGCAACCAGATCGGTGCTGGCCTGCACATGAATTCCGGTGGTGGCAACCTTGATCACCGTGCCGTCAAAGCCGGCGTCGCCGACCACGAGGTTGGACCCGCCGCCGAGAATCAGCACCGGGTCGCCGACCGCATCGGCGGACCGAACCGCCTCGACCAGCTCGTCCGGCTTATCCACCTCGGCAAGCCGCCGCGCCGGGCCGCCAAGGCGCAGCGTGGTCAACTCGGACAGCGGTACTGCGTCCAGTTCGTGCACGGGCACTCAGCCTAGGCCGTCTCTCGGGCCGGATCCGCGGGGGGCGAGCAGCTCGGTCCGGCCGCGGAACCGGCGCAGCAGCCGGTCGTAGTTCCGCCGGGATTCGCGCTCCCGGTAATCGGGATCCACGTCGTGGTAGCCGTGATGCCGTTCCTGATGGCAGGGCAGCCGGTCGGGCGGTACCGGAACCACCAGCCGGCCGCCACGCTCCCGCAGCATGAGCGAGAGCTCCAGGTCGGCATTGCGGTAGTAACGAGCCTTCGGATCCGGCCCGGTACCCTCAGTCAGCGCGGAGCGGCGGGCCGCCATCAGGTAGCCGAACAGCACGTCCACCTCGCCCGGACCGGCATCGGCAACCGAGCGCCACGCATCATCGAGGTCGAAGTTGGCGCCGCGCCAGCCCGCGGCCGCAACCGTCGGATCGTCGAGCGCCTCGAGCAGCGGAGTGATCGCGTCGCCGTCCAGCACGGTGGAGGCGTCCATGACGATGTGCACATCGGCCGGATCGGCGGCGAGCAGCGCCGCGCGGGCCGGGCCCCAACCGACCGTGGGCGCGGCCACGTGCAGCTCCTCGACCCGGTCCGGATGTGCGGTTGCCAGCTCGTGCAGGACGTCTCCGGCGCCGTCGACGTTGCCCAAGTCGAGCACGCTCGCCACGACGTCGGCGGGAGCGTGCGCGACCAGCGCCTGTAGACATCGGCGCAGATCATCCGGCCAGCCCTCGGCGAGTAGCCCGACCGTGGCCCGCCGGCCAGTACTCGCCGTACGCCCGACCGCGCGTAACAGTGTAGGAAGATCGGCATGCACCGGGTAGGGCGGCCGCGGCGTCAGCTCGTAGCCACCGGGCCCGTCACGGACCAGCCAGCCCTGCTCGGCAAGCTGATCGCGAATCGCGTCGGCAGCCGCGAAATCACGCTCCGCTCTGGCCCGCGCCCGCCGCTGCGCGAGTGCCTTGACCTGCTCCGGAACCGCCGTCACAGCAGCGCGACCACAGCCCTGGCTTGGCCGAGCACCTTCTCCCCGCCACAGGTCGCGACCAGATCGACCCGGACCCGCCGATCACCGAGTTTCTCCGTGACCCGCGCGGTGACCACCACCTCGGCGCCCGCATCGTCGTCCGGCACCGGCACCGGCTTGGTGAACCGCACTCCGAACTCGCGCACCGAGCCTGGATCGCCGGTCCAGTCGGTAAGCGTCCGGCCGGCCAGCGCCATCGTGTACATCCCATGCGCGATCACGTTGGGCAACCCGACCGAGCGGGCGATCCGCTCGTTCCAGTGGATGGGGTTGAAGTCGCCTGACGCGCCCGCGTAGCGGATCAGGTCGCCGCGTCCGACCCGGTAGCGGCCGGACGGCAGCTCGGTGCCGACCTCGACGCTGT
>DATAFN010000229.1:0-1810 GCA_036257435.1 Actinomycetes bacterium | reverse complement strand
GGAACATGGCCCGCTGCTCGACCCCGGCCGGCGGAGCGTTGCCGGTCTTGTAGTCGACCACCCGCAGTTCACCGGTGGCCGCGGCTCGATCGAGCCGGTCGACGTATCCGCGGAGCAACAGCCCGGACCCGAGCGTGGTCTCGACGTAAAGCTCGCGCTCAGCCGGCTCGAGGCAGCGTGGATCCTCCAGTCGGAAGTATCGGGTCACCAACTCTTCGGCCCCGGCCAGCCAGCTGGTGAGCATCGCATCGTCATCCGAAGTCAACAACGCGGCGACCTCGGGTTCGGCCGCGAGCAACTGTTCCCATTCCCGCCCCACCAGCGCCGCCGCGCGTTCCGGCGTGCGCTGGGCGGCCGGCAGATCGAACAGCCGCTCGAGCACCGCGTGAACCAGCGTTCCCCGGGTGGCGGCGTGGCTCGGCGGCTCCGGCAGCCGGTCGATGGTCCGGAATCGGAACAGCAGCGGACATGTCATGAAGTCGGCCGCGCGCGATGGGGAGAGCGATGGCCCGGAGGCCGCGGCCTCGGACGTGCCGGCCGGCCCGGCAGTGCCGCCGCCTGCGGCCGGTTCTTCGGCCGGCTGGGCCGCAGCTGTTGCCGCCACGGTGCTCATGCTGGGGACTGTAGGTCAGCCCACCGACAGCGTCCCATCCGGATTCCGTGGCCTAACCTGGCTGCTGTGAGCAACGGTGGAAAACGGCAGATCTCCATGGGCAGGATCGCCGGCATCCCCGTGCATATCAGCCCGTCGTGGTTCCTTGTCGCGGCAGTCATCACCGTGGCCTTTGCGCCTATCGTCAGGCGACAGTTGCCGGAGTCTGGTTCGGGCGCGTTCGCCATCGCGCTGACATTCGCGGTGCTTCTCTACGCATCGGTGCTCTTCCACGAGATCAGCCATGCCCTGACGGCTCGCGCGCTGGGCTTGCCGGTTCGCGGCATCACCTTGCACTTTCTGGGTGGCTATACCGAGATCGAACGCAACGCGCCGACTCCCGGCCGTGATCTCGTCGTGTCGGTCGCGGGTCCGCTGGTTTCGCTCGCCGCCGCCGGATTGGCGTATGTCGCGTCCAGGCCGGTGGATCAGCCAGTCGCCCAGTTCCTACTGCTCGAGCTCGCGTGGGCCAACCTGCTCGTAGGGGTTTTCAACCTGTTGCCCGCGCTGCCGCTCGACGGTGGACACATCTTGCGGGCCGCCGTATGGCGCGTGACGGGGAAGGAGCACACCGGCACCGTGGTCGCTGCCCGGGCCGGCCAGCTGCTGGCCGTCCTGGTCGTCCTCATGCCGTTCGTCCTCGCCGGCGGGCGGCCGTCGTTCATCGCGGTCGCCTGGTCGGCCCTGGTGGCGGTGTTGTTGTGGACCGGCGCGACGCAGGCGCTCGCGGTGAGCCGGGTCCGTAGGCGCTTGCCGCGCCTCGACCTCGAGCAGATGACTCGCCGGGCCGCCCCGGTGGCACCAGATGTTCCGCTCGCAGAGGCCTTGCGTCAGGCGCAGGGCCGAGGCGTGCGCGCGTTGGTCGTGGTCGATTCGTCGGGACGGCCGACCGGCCTGGTCAGCGAGGCGTCGGTCGTAGCGACTCCGACCGATCGTCGGCCATGGATTCCCGTCGGCCAGGTCGCGCGCTCGCTGCAGGCCGGGCTGGTGCTTCCTGTCGACCTCGGTGGGGAAGAGCTGCTGCGCCGGATGCGGGACACACCGGCGTCTGAGTATCTCGTGGTCGATAGCGATGGCGGCGTCTATGGTGTGCTCGCGACCGCGGACGTCGACGACACACTGGCCAAGGCCTAGCGTTCTAACCTGCTTGCCGTGACC
>DATAFN010000188.1:0-9185 GCA_036257435.1 Actinomycetes bacterium | reverse complement strand
TTCCTCAGCCATCATTTGCTGCCGCACGCCAAGGCGGAGGAAGCGGTGCTGTATCCGCTGGTCGATCGGCTGATGGGAGCGGCGGACGCGACTGCGACCATGCGCCGGGACCACGCCGAGATCATTCGGCTGGCCGAGGAGCTCGCCGCGCTGCGCGAGGCGCTTCACTCGGGCCGGGCGTCGATCTCGATCGAACGGGATCTGCGCCGGACGTTGTACGGCCTGCACGTGCTGGTCGCGCTGCACCTCGCCAAGGAGGACGAGATCTACGCCCCACTGCTCGAGAGCCGCCTGGACCTGGCCACCGCGGAGGTTCTCACCCGGCAGATGCAGGATGCGACCCAGGCTGCGGACTAGCGCAAGAGATACTGACCGTCTCTGGCCCCGACTCCGGTTCCGGTGAGCATGGTGGATGCATCGGCGATCGACCGCACGTTCGAGGCGGTGATCTTTGACTGGGACGGCACCGCGGTTCCGGATCGGAGCGCCGATGCGCGCGCGGTGCGCGGACTGGTTGAGGCATTGTGCGCGGCCGGGGTACATGTCGTCGTGATCAGCGGTACCCACGTGGGCAACGTGGACGGCCAGCTGCGGGCGAGGCCCGAGGGGCCGGGAACGCTGCACCTCGCCCTCAATCGCGGCTCCGAGGTCTTCGCGGTCGGCCCCGGCGGCGTCGAGGTGGTCTGGCGGCGCACCGCCTCCTCGGCCGAAGACCGCGAGCTCGACCTCGCCGCCGATGCAACGGTCGTACGGCTCGGTGAGCGCGGTGTTCGGGCCAAGGTGGTATCCAACCGGCTCAACCGACGGAAGATTGACATCATCCCGGAACCGGAATGGGCCGACCCGCCGAAGGCCCGCATCGGGGAGCTAACCCTGGCGGTAGCGAACCGCCTGCACACGGCCGGTTGGCGCGACCTGGCCGAGGTGGTAGCGGTCGCGGTCGATGCCAGCCGGGCGGCTGGGATCCCCGACCCACGCATCTCCAGCGACGTCAAGCATGTCGAGGTCGGGCTGACCGACAAGTCCGACTCGGCCCGCTGGGCCGCCGGCTGGCTGGCCAACCGAGGGATCACCGGCGAGCTGATACTGATCGGCGGCGACGAGTTCGGGCCGATCGGTGGGGTGATCGGCAGCGACTCACTCATGCTGGTTCCCGAGCTCGAGCGGGCAATCGCGATCTCGGTAGGAGTGGAACCCGAGGGCTGCCCGGAGGGAGTGCTATCGCTGGGCGGCGGGCCGGCCCGGTTCCTGGAGCTCCTCGAGCGGCAACTAGCCCGCCGGCGTGGCCGCCGGGTACCCGCCATCGATCGGGATCCGGCGTGGACCGTGCCGCTGCCGTCCAGTCCGCAGCAGGCCCGCGCTGCCGAGGCCATGGGCACCGTGGCCAACGGCTGGACCGGCACCAGAGCGGCACCCGAGGAAGGCGGCCCGGAAACGCAGCCACTGTTCGTGGTCAACGGCGTCTACACCGCAGACTCGCAGCCCCAGCTGGTCCCTGGCCCGCAGTGGACCCGGCTGAGCGTGCCCGGGCCGGCGGAATCGGATGGATGGGTACTCGACTTGCGGACCGGCGTGCTGTTGCGACAGCCAGACGACGACTCCGGACTGCGAACGCTGCGGTTCGCCTCGGCCGCCCGGCCGCATGCGCTGGCATTGCGCGCCGAAGCCGCCGCCCCGATCGCGCCCGCCGCCATTTCACCGGAGACGCCGCAGGCGCCGGAGCAGCCCGGCAGCCAGTTCGCGATCAGCGAGTCTGCAGCGGGTGGCGCGATTGCGGTGGTTGCCAGGGATTGGCACGGCCGGACCGATGATCTCGCCGTCGTGGAGCGGATCGCCGCCTGGTCCGCGCAGCGCGCCGGCCGTGCCGATGCGCAGCAAACCAGGGCGCGGGTGGCCGACCAAGCCGGGATCGGCTTCGACCGCTTGCTGGCCGAGCACCGCAAGGCCTGGGCACAGCGTTGGGCCGATGCGGCCGTCGTCATCGAAGGGGCTCCAGACGATCAGCTGGCGGCCCGGTTCGCGGTATTCCATCTGCTGGCCAGCGCGCCGGATGACGGTGAGGCTGCCGTTGGCGCCCGTGGCCTGACCGGTTCGGCCTACGGCGGGCATGTCTTCTGGGACGCCGAGGTCTTCGTGCTTCCCGTCCTGGCAGCACTGCGCCCCGCCACCGCCCGGGCCATGCTCGAGTACCGGATTCGTCGCCTCGGGGCGGCTCGGACGGCGGCCCGGTCGCGGGGGCAGACCGGAGCCCGGTTCCCCTGGGAGTCGGCCGGCGACGGCCGGGACGTGACCCCGGCCCGTGGCATCCGGCCGGATGGCACGGTCGTTCCGATCCGGACCGGCGAGCACGAGGAGCACATCGTCGCCGATGTGGCCTGGGCGGCCAACCACTACGCCGCTTGGTCGGGCGACGCGGCCTTCCTGGCTGGGCCAGGTCGTGATCTCGTCCTGGAGACGGCGCGGTACTGGGCCACCCGGACCAGGCTGGATCCGGCAGGTCAGGGCCACCTGTACGGCGTGATGGGACCCGACGAGTACCACGAGGTGGTGGACGACAACGCGTTCACCAACGTCATGGTTCGCTGGCACCTGCGCCGGGCAGCCGAGCTCAGCGAACCCGGGTCGGCCCAGGCCGCGCGCTGGCGCGAGCTCGCCGATTCGATGGTCGACGGCTACGACCCCGGCACCGGTCGGTACGAGCAGTTCGCCGGCTACTGGGAGCTGGAGCCACTGCTCATCACCGAGTTCGCCAATCCCCCGGTGACCGCAGACGTACTGCTCGGCGCGGACCGGGTCGCCCAGTCCCAGATCATCAAGCAGGCCGATGTGCTCATGCTCCACCACCTGGTGCCCGACGAGGTGGCGCCCGGCTCGCTCGGTCCTAACCTCTCCTTCTACGGCCCGCGGACCGCGCATGGCAGCTCCCTGTCGCCCTCGGTCCACACCGCGCTGCTGGCCCGAGCCGGTGAACCGGACCGCGCGCTCGGGCTGTTTCGCATTGCCGCGCGGCTTGACCTGGACGACCTCGGCGGAACCACCGCCGGCGGGCTGCATCTGGCCAATCTCGGTGGGATCTGGCAATCGCTGGCCTTCGGGTTCCTCGGCCTGCGCGCGCGAGGTGACGCGCTAGAAGTGGACCCACGGCTACCCGATGCCTGGCAGGCACTAGAGCTAACCTTCCGGTTCCGCGGCCACCCGGTAGGCATCCGTGCCGAGCACGACCGGGTGACGGTCCGGTGCGCCGAGCCACTGACGGTGCGAGCATCAGCCGGCCGGATCATCCGATGCGAGCCACCGGACCACACATTCAGCTGGGAGGGATGAACGTGAAGACGGTAGTGGCCGCGGTGGACAGCACGGCCGCGGCCCAGCCGGTCCTGGACACTGCGCTGGGCATTGGCCGGCTGACCGCGGCGTCGGTGGAGGCGGTGCACGTGACTGGGCACGACGGCGTCGAGACTCCGAGCGAGCTGGCATCCCGTCGCGATATCCCGTTGCGGTTCCTGTCCGGCCCGGTCGTCCCGGGGCTGCTGTCCGCGGTCGCGGCGCGGGAGGTCATCGCCGCGGTGCTCGGAGCCAGAGCCACGCCGTTCGGCCGTCGGCCGGTCGGTAGCACCGCGCTAGCCGTCATCAGGGCGGCCGACAAGCCGATCGTGGTGGTACCGCCGGATGTGGCCGGTGCCCGCGCGCAACCGTTTCACCGGCTGCTCGTCCCGCTCGAGGGTAATGACGCGTCATCGCGTGCCGTGCTCGACGGTCTGGTTCCGCTGCTCGCGGATGACGTAGCGCTGATCGTGCTGCACGTCTTCACCCCTGACACCGTGCCCCGGTTCCTGGACCGGCCCAGCCGTGACGTGTCGACGCTCAGCCGGGAGTTCGTCGCCCGGCATTGCCCGCCGGCCGCCCGGGCGGAGCTACGCACCGGATCGGTGAGTGGTGAGGTCGATGTGCTGTGCCGCGAAGTGGCGGCCGATCTCATCGTGTTGAGCTGGTCACAGACCGGCGATCCGGGCCGGGCCACCTGATCCGCAACGTGCTCGGCCGGGCGCCGATTCCGGTCCTGCTGCTGCCCACGGACACCGGCGACCCGGTCGGCGAGCCGCTAGCTGCGGATCCTGTTGGCGTCGCGGTGGAACGTAAGGGCGCAGACGTCAGCGCACTGTCACTGCGCTGATCCGCCGGCCGGTCACCGTGGCCGGCACGATCCGCACCCAGTGCGCCGACCGGTCGGCCACCCAGAGCACACGCCGGCGGCCGGCCAGCGTGCGAATCTCGTCGGGATCGGTGATCTCCTCGGCGGTGCCCACGACCAGCACGCTCCACCCGCCCTTGTCGCCGGGCTCCAGCCCGTCCACCTCGAAGGCGACGAACGGCCAGCTCAACGCCGCGCGGAGCTTCGTTCCCTGCTGAGTGGGAAACGCGACGCAGCCACTCGCCGGGTCGTACACATGGTTGACCGGAAAGATCTGCGGCCGACCATCGACGATCACACCAAGCCGGCCGACCACTGCCGACGCCAGCAGCCGCGCACACTCCTCGGCGCCGATCTCGACATGCCAGGTCTGCACGGTCACCGATGATCCCACCTCCGTCCGGTCCCGGTACGGGCGGCCGGCACTGACGTCAGCGCAGATGCATTCGGGGCGGGACCACCCGGGCGAATACCCGCTCGTAGCCGTCTGCCCTGGCCGGCCCGGAGAACTGCTCCCGTACCCGGGCGCGACAGGCCGCCGGTGACGGCTCGTCCACCCGTCCGACGGCAGCAACCATCTCGTCCTCCGTCTCGCACAGAAATCCGATCCGGCCGCCCGACCTGGCCGGCACCGTCTGGTGCCGGCCGGCCAGCCGATCACGGTGGATCATGTGTGGGTCCGGTCAGTCGGGATCACCGCCATCGGGCAGGCGGCGTGGTGCAGCAACTGGCGGCTGACCGACCCGAGCAGGAGCCCGGTAAAGCCACCACGCCCGCGGGATCCCACGACCACGAGCCGGGCGCTGGTCGAGACCTCAACCAGCAGCCATGCGGGCGGGCGGCGGGAGAAGTGCGCAGTCACCGACACCTCGGGCCGCTTGTCCGCCCACCTCGCGACCGCCTCCACGAACCGGACTTCCTCGGCTGCCACCAGCTCGGTGTCGTCGTAGGGCATCACCGGGCCGGGCATGGCGGTCACGGTCAGCGGCGGTGGCAGGCAATGCACGATGATCAGGCCCGTATCCAGGCGAGCCGCTTCGTCCATGGCGAATTCGACCGTCTCGGATGAACTGTCGATGTCCTCGACACCGACCACGATCCGACCCATCCACTGACCGGCCACTCCGGTGCACGACCGGACCACCACGACCGGGCACTGTGCATGAGCAGCTACCTGGCCGCTAACCGAGCCGAGCAGCAGTCCGGTGAAACCGCCCAAACCTCGCGAGCCAACCACCAGCAGATCGGCATCCGCTGCCTCCGCCAGCAGGCGTCGACTCACCGGACCGGTCTGGAGCACTCCGTCGACCGGCAGCTCCGGAGCCGTCTCACGGACTCGCCGGACGGCGCCGGCAAGAACCTTCTCGGCGGCGGGACGCAGGCCGCCTTCCTCCGGGCCGTGCGGCAGAGCCCCGAACTGCTCGTGGTACATCGGCCAAATATAGGAGTGCACCACCCGCAGGCGCGCCTGCCGGGCCTCCGCCTCCGCGACCGCCCAATCCAGCGCCGCCAATGACGGCTCCGAGCCGTCCACGCCGACGACTACCGTCGCCATGTCGCGTCTGGTCATCGAACCCACCTCCTACTGCAACGGTCTCGCCGGCTCCGGCTCACCGGCCAGGGCCGGCCGGTCGGTATGAGCGGGACCTTTGGCATCCGGTGCCCGGATGGCTCGTCTCGGTCCGGCTCGTCACGGAATGAACTGCTCGTCCATGGCCACGACCACCCCGTCCTGCACGGTCAGCCAGAACGGGGCGAACCAGAGCCGGCCGTCCTCCGGAGCCGGGTTGGTGGCGAAGTAGTCCATTAGCTCGTCGAAGCCGATCCGTTCGGTGCTGGCGCCGCCACTGCCGAGCCAGTAAACGGTCACCTCCAGACCCGGTTCGACCGGCAGAGTGCGCAGCCGAGGGTTGTCGTCGACGATGTAGTAGTCGTTGGGCGGTCCTTCGGGATCGTCCGGATGATCCTTGACGTAGGCGTCGTGTGCCGCGTCCCCGGTCAGGTACTGAATGAGGTCGAACGTCAGCCTTCGCTGCGCCGTATCCACCGCGGTGACGTATACCGGATGCCGGCGATCGGCCAGGACCGGCTCGGACGGGCCGGGTGTCGGCGTTGCGTCGGTGGCCGGTGTTGTAGCCGTCGTTGTGGCCGGGCTCGGGCCGGCTGCCGGCCCGTCCCCACCGCCGCAGCCGGCCAGGAGCGCGACGAGCACGACCGAGCCGGTCAGCAGCTGATATCGCAGTACAGTCACAGTCCGATACTGAACCGCGCCGCATATCCTTAGCAGGGGCCGCAGGTCCCTGGACGGCCGGACGTTCGCCCGTGCCCCGCTGCCCGGGGGGTCAGTGATCCTGTTGATATGAGGACAAGTCGCGTATCTGCCGTGCTCGGGATGGCTCTGCTAGTGCCGCTGGTCGCCTGCGGCGGCGACGGGTCCGGCGCCGCCGGGCCGACCACGACGGTCACCGTAACGACCACGGCCCCGGCCGAATCGGGCAGCCCGACCGCTACCGGATCACCATCGCTCTCGCCGCCGGTCTGGCCGACCAGAGATGTCAGCGTGCCGTTCCGCGGCAAGGTGCCGCCGGTGCCGACGCTGACCGACATCCATGTCGGCACCCACCCGGAAGGTGGCTTCGACCGGATCGCGTTCGAGTTCGAAGGGTTGCCCGGATACCGGGCCGGATACGAGTCGGAGATCGTCTATGACGGCTCCGGAGAACCGGTCGACCTCGATGGTGATGCCTATCTCCAGCTGGTCTTCAACCCGGCTCAAGCGCACGACGAGCAGGGTCGGTCAACCCTGGGCCCAACCCCGAACAAGCCGGTCAGGGTCGGGTATCCGGCACTGGCCGGCTATGTGCTCAATGGGGACTTCGAGGGCTACGTTTCGGTGGCCCTGGGCCTCAGCAAGAAGCTGGGCTTCAACGTCGAGCAGTTCCGCCAGGCGGACGGCGATTATGTGATCTACGTTGACGTGGCCTGGCCGTAGCCGGCGCTGCCATCCGGAATCGGATAGCCGACGGCCGGCGGTGGCCTGACCACCGTCGGCCGGGCGCTCGCCGCGATCAGCTCTTGTGGTCGATGCTGATCTGCCTGGCGGGCTTCTTGACTTCGGTGAGCGGGACCGTCACGGTGAGGATTCCGTCGCCGTAGCTAGCGGTGACCTTTTCCTCGTCGGCCCCCATCGGCAGCCGGACGCTGCGGACCAGCGAACCGTACCGGAACTCCGAACGGTGCTTGTCCTTCTTTTCCTCGCTGCGCTCGGCCTTGATGCCGAGAATCCCGTCACTGACGGTAATCTCGACATCCTTGTCCGGGTCGATCCCGGGGATTTCGGCACGGACCACGTAGCGGTCCTCCTCGATGAAGTCCTCGATCCGAATCCCCTGCAGATCGAGCATGTGCCGCCACCCGAACATCGGGAACGACTCGAACCACTCACTCAGATCCGGTAGCAAGAACTGGCCGGACCGGCGCGCGGGCACACTCATGCGACTCTCCCTTCTATCGTCCCAATCTCACACCTCCATTCCATCCGAGTCGGTTCCGCAGCAACAGAGGCGTTGATCCTGTCTCTGCCAGGCCCAAAGCCCTCCACTGTTGCCGGGACCGGGTCGGGGAGAATCTGCCGCCTAGCGGCGGCCGGAGTGAGGACCTTCGCCTCATGCCCGGCGCTGCTCCCGGCGAGACGCTGGCTACGCGGACGTCGAGACCGGCCAGGTGACCAGGACCTGCGTGGAACGTCCGAATGGTCGCCGGGCGTCTCGATGACCAGACGACCACGGCGGAGAGCGCGGCATGCGATCAACTGGAGCTGGCTCCATCGGCGCCCCACCGGCACGGCAGCGCCGTAGCGGCCACCCGCCGGTCGGCGCCGGCGGTGTAGCCGTCGCGATCCTCGCCGTGATCGTCTCCGGGTGCGGTTCCGGACCGGAAATCGGCATGCCCTCGACCGGGTCGGCCGCTGCTTCCGCAGTACCGACCGCATCGTCTGGTGCGGGCAGCCGGACCCCGGGCGCAACGCCTCGCCCGACACCGGGTAGCCCCACCGACTCGGGCACCGGTCTGCTTCAACCGACGACCGCCATCGTCCCCGCTCACGGCTGCACGATCTTGACCCCGGGCATGAACGGGGTCAAGGTCAAGCTGGTCCAGCGCCGGCTCGGCCTCCCGGACAGCGCCTGGGAGACCATGGACGCCGCGACGATCGAGGCGGTACGGCGCTTCCAGCGGCAGGCCGGGCTGACTGCCGACGGCGTCGTTGGCCGGCGCACCTGGCGGGCCATGGGGTTCCGCGAGGACTTCTGCTTCGATCGCTACCAGGCCACACCGGTGCTGACCGCGACCGCGGGCGCGCGGGAGCGCCGCGAACAGATGATCGCCTTCGCCAGCCGGTTCCTGGGCGAGGAGTACGTCTGGGGTGGCGCCGGTCCCCGCGGCTACGGTGTGGACTGCTCCGGCCTGGTGCTGCAGGCGCTGTACTCGGCCGGCCTCGACCCGCAGCCGATCACGGTTGACAAGCACGTGCTGCCCGATTACCGCACCAGCCGCGAACTCTACGAGCACCCCCGGCTGGCCCATCTGCCTCGGTCTGCCATTCGCCGCGGCGACCTGGTGTTCTGGCGCAGCAACGAAACGGGCCGGGTGAACCACGTCGCCATCTACTTGGGCGGCGGGAAGGTGCTCGAGGCGATCGAGCCCCAGGTGCACATCGGCCGCCTCGGCGACCGCGCGACCCAGACGATGATGCCCGAGGTGGTACGCCCGTTCGGCGCCGACTGACGGTTACACCGGTCCCGTCTACCGATCCCTGCAGCCGCCAAGGACGCGGACCGGGTGCCCGGTCCGCGTCCTCGTGGCGGTCCGAGCCGGTCAGACGTTGGTCGCCTCTCGTTCCGGCTTGTCGACCGGTGCGAACGCGGTCGTCTCCGGAGTCTTGGCCGCGTGTGCGAAGCCGGCCAGGGCCAGGACGAACATCACGAACGCGGCG
>DATAFN010000155.1:0-5636 GCA_036257435.1 Actinomycetes bacterium | reverse complement strand
TCAGCTACGACGCCGACGCGATCGTCGGTGGGATGATCGGCGGCGTCGGCCAGCGGATGCTGACCAGCGTGTCCAAGCGGATGGCCGGGGAGTTCTTCGCCGCGGTCGACGACGTACTGACCGGGCGGGCACCGGAGCTGGCCGCGGTGCCGGCCGGCCCAGCCGGGTACCAGCCCGGATTCGGACCCGACGGCCAGCCGGCGGGAGCACCGGTACCGGCCGGCGCGGTCCCGGTCGGTGCGGTATACACCGCTCCCGGCGCCGCCGAACGCGCGGCCGGCCGGCTTGGCTGGTCGCTGGTGCTGGCGGCGGTGATCGGCGCACTGATCGCGTTGACTGGCGTGCTGCTCGGGTGGACGCTGGCCAGATGAGGGCGTTCACCGCGGCCGCGATCCAGCTGGCGCCCCGGCCCGGCCCGCTCACCGCGGCCTCGATCAAGGCGAACGTGGACAACGCGGTGGGTTGGGTGGAGCGCTGCGTGGCGGCCACCGGGGCCGAGCTGGTGGTGCTGCCGGAGAGCACCACGACCGGGTTCGACCCGGCGCTGCCCCCCGCCGACCTGCACGAACTGGTCGAGCCGATCCCCGGTGCGCTGACCGAGCCGATCCAGCAAGTGGCCGCCCGGCTGCAGGTGCACGTGTGCGTTGGCAGCTACGAGCGCGGCCCGGCACCCCGCACGGTCTACAACACCGCGGCGCTGATCGGTCCGGACGGCGCGGTGCTCGGCGCCTACCGCAAGACCCACCTGTACACCGGCGAGAGCGTGCAGACCGGCGGCTGGGTCACCGCCGGCGACTCGGTGACCGTGGTGGATACCGAGCTGGCCCGGATCGGCACGGTGATCTGCTTCGACGGCGACTATCCGGAGCTGGCCAGGATCCAGGCCGTGCAAGGCGCCGAGGTGCTGCTGCGCCCGTCCGCGCTGCTGCGATCCGCGGACATCTGGGAGCTCACCACCCGGGCCCGCGCCTACGACAACCACGTCTACGTGGTGGCGGCGAACGCGGTCGGAATGGATCCCGGTGGCGCGCTCTACTTCGGCAACTCGTTGATCGTCACGCCGACCGCCGAGGTCGTCGCCCGCGGCACCACGCAGGAGGGCTGGGTGGCCGCCCGGCTCGACCCGGCGGCCGCGATGATGTCGATCAGCCCGGGTTCCAGCCAACCACAACGGTTCGACCACCTGGCCGACCGCAACACCGCGCTGTACCGGCGCTACGCCGACGAGCTGATCCGCGAGTGTGAGTCGCCGTTCCGGGCGAACCACACGTGACCGTCGTCGTCGGAGTCGATGGGACGGGACGAACGCACCGGCTGAACCAGCTCGCGGTGGGTGCGGCCGCCGGCGCCACAGAAGAGGTCGAGCAGACGGGGGTTGTTTTTCACGGCCGGGTGTCCTGTTGGGACAAAGAGAAGGTGAGTTTTTCCACCGGCTGCAAGCCCCAAGTAGTTGACCACTTGTTGGGCCGTGACCAGGTGTGGGCGATGCTGCGGATGTACACGTCTTTCGCGTCTTCGATGGTGCCCCACGGCGACGCGGGGGGGCGGCGCATGACGGTGATCCGGTCGCCCATCCGCCGGCCCAAAACCTGCGGGTACAGGTCGTTCTCATCCACGCGCGGGTCGATCGTCAGGGAGGTAAACCGGAACTCTGGCAGCCGGTCGAAGTGCAGAACGTACCCGGCCCACGCGGCGGCCTGCGCGTCGGTTTGCAGCACCAGGTCGGACTGGTCGTGTTTGTGATCCTGGTAGCGGGCCCGGGACGGCTCGTCGGTGACAACCTGCTCGGTGCTACCCACCCGCGTGGCCGCCACGACGCTCACCAGCTGGTCGTCGTCGGACAGTCCGAGCACTCCCACATAAGGGGAGCTCACCGCCGCCCATGTCGGATCCGAAGGTGCCTTGCGAGGTGTTGGAGCGGGTGTCGGTGACCTGCGCATACCGGTTGCGGAAGAACATCCGCCCAGCCTCATCGCAGTAGAACTCGCCCGCCTCCGACACCATCACCGTCTGCGCCTCTTGCAGCGCGTCACCCTCGTCTGGCCGGAAGGCGTGACGAACCGTCTTGCCCCGGGCGAGCGGTAGCCGCTAGACACGAACGCCATGGGACACATCCGGATCGGTATCGACACCGGCGGCACGTTCACCGACGTCGTGGCGTTCGACCAGGCCACCGGCCGGCTGCTGGCGACCAAGACGGCGAGCACCCCGACCGCTCCGGCTACCGCGTTCCTGGCCGGCATCGGGAAGGTCCTCGGTCTGCTCGGCGACGAGTACGGCTACGACTCGGTGGACGCGGTGTCCCACGGCACCACGGTCGCGACCAACCAACTGCTCGAGGACGACATCGGCGAGCTCGGCTTCATCACTACCGAGGGGTTCGAGTTCGTGCTCGAAATCGCCCGGCAGGCGGTGCCGGACGGCTACGGCAACTCCTACTTCTGGGTCAAGCCGCCCCGGATCGTGCCGGTCCACCGGGTAGCGACCGTGTCGGGCCGGTACGACCACACCGGCGCCGAGGTGGCGCCGTTCGACGTCGACCAGGCGGTCGCGGCGGCCCGCTCGTTCCGGCAGCGCGGCATCGACACGATCGGAGTCTGCTTCCTGCACGCGTATGCCAATCCGGCGCACGAGCTGCACATGCGCGAGGTGCTGGCGCGTGAGCATCCGGCTGCGGTGGTGTCGCTGTCCTGCGAGGTGCTGCCGGAGTACCGGGAGTACGAGCGATCGATGACGACGCTGGTCGACGCCGCGGTGAAGCCGCGAATCGCGGATTACGTCGCCGGCATTCGGACCCGGCTGGACGCGGCCCGTCCGGGCCTGCCGTTCTACGTGATGAAGTCCAACGGCGGTGTGCTCTCGGCGACCGAAGTGGTGCACCAGCCGATCACCACCGTGCTGTCCGGCCCGGCTGCGGGCGCGCTGGGCGCTGCGCTGGTGGCCTCGGTCGCCGGGTACGAATCGGTGCTGACGCTGGACGGCGGCGGCACCTCGACCGATGTGTCGGTGATCGTCGACGGGCAGCCGTCGGTCACCACCGAAGGTCAGGTCGGCCGCTTCCCGACCCGCATTCCGATGATCGATGTGGTCACCGTCGGCGCCGGCGGCGGCTCGATCGCCGCGGTGTCCCCGGAGGGCACGCTCAAGGTCGGGCCGCGTTCGGCCGGAGCCGATCCCGGACCGCTGTGCTACCGCAAGGGTGGTACCGAACCGACCGTGACCGATGCCTGCGTAGCGCTGGGCCGGATCCCCCCGCACCTGCTCGGCGGCGAGATCCCGCTCGACGTGGGCGCGGCCCGGGCCGGTCTCGCGGCCCTGGCGGAGCGGCTGCGCATGGTGCCGGATGCGACCGCGGCCGGCATCCTGGAGATCTTCGCGTGGAACCAGGCCAACGCGATCCGGCAGGTGACCGTCAAGCGCGGTCTGGACGTGCGCGAGTTCATGCTCACCACGTTCGGCGGGTCCGGCTCGCTGCTGGCCTGCCGGCTGATCGACATCCTCGGACTGCGCGGCGTCCTGGTGCCGCGCGACCCCGGCACGGTAAGCGCGTTCGGCCTGCTCACCGTCGACGTGCGCAACGACTACGTGCGAACCAAGGTCAGCCGGGCGGACACGCTCGACCTGGACGCGACCGCGAAAGCCTACGAGGAGCTGGCCGCCCAGGCCGCGGCCGCACTGGACCGCGAGGGCTTCCAGCCGGCGGGGCAGCGGTTGTTGCGCTCCGCGGACCTGCGCTACTACGGCCAAGCGTTCGAAGTACGGGTGGACGCCCCGGCGCGGCCGATCGACGCCGATTTCGCACGTACCGTGGTGGCCGCATTCCACGACGCGCACGAGCGCTTGTACGGCTACTGCTACCGCGACCAGAGCGCTCGCCATCCGATCGAGTGGGTGAACCTGCGGGTCACCGGGATCGGCCCGATCACCCGACCGGAGCTGCCGCCATCGCCGGACGGGGACGGCAACCCAGCCCGGGCGGTCATCGGATCCTGTCCGGTGTACTTCGACGAGTGGACCGAGGTGCCCAGCTATGACCGTGCCCGGCTGGCCCCCGGCGATCGGGTCGCCGGGCCGGCGGTGATCGAGGAGTTCGGCTCGACCGTGCCCATCCATCCGGGCTTCATCGCAGCAGTGGATTCCTACCTGAACCTGGTGGTGACCCGATGAGCACTCCCCGGGCGAGCACGGCTCCTGATCCGATCCTGGTCGAGATCGTGGCCGGCACGCTCGCCTCGGTCGAGAAGGAGGTGGAGACCGCGATCGGGCGCACCGCCAGGTCGCCGATGATCAGGGACGCGCACGACTTCCGAGCCGGCATCCACGACCGCAAGCTGCGCAAGCTCACCGGCCGCTCGTACTCGGCGCTGGTGCACCCAGTGGTCAGGGACTTCCCGCTGGCGACGATGCGGCCCGGCGATGTCTACTTCCACAACGACGTGTACCTGTCCGAAGGCGGCATCGGGCACCTACCCGATCTGTGCGTGACCGTGCCGGTCTTCCACGACGCCGGTCATGGCGCTGGGCCCGAGGTCGTCGCGTTCGTCCAGGCGTTCGGGCACCACGACGACATCGGCGGCGCCGTGCCCGGCTCGATGCCGTCCGCAGCCACCTCGGTGTACGAGGAGGGCCTGATGGTCCCGCCGATCAAGCTATGGGATCGGGGTGTCCCGAACCAGGCGGCCTTGCGGATCATGACCCGCAACTCCCGGATGCCCGACTCGCTGGCCGGCGACCTGGACGCCGAATGCTCGGCCTGCCTGATGGGCGCCGCTCGGTTGGCCGACCTGGTCGACCGGTACGGCCGGGACACGATCGAGGCATGCTTCGAGGCGATCCTGGCGGCGACCACCGCGACATTCCGCCGGGAGATCCTCGCGAAGATCCCGGACGGAAGCTACGCCTGGGAGGACTACGCCGAGCACGACGGCGTGGACCCGCCGGCACTGCATCGGCAGCGGATCACGCTGACCAAGACGCCGGACAAGTTGGTGCTCGACTTCACCGGGACCGGGCCCCAGGCCAAGGGACCGATCAACCATGCCGGCGACTACGCGGACGGCAACTTCCTGGCCAAGTGGCTGGCGCCGATCCTGCGCAACCTCGCCGACACCCCGCAGCGCGCCGCCGAACTGGACGTCAACGAAGGCGTGGTACCGCTGCTCGAGCTGCGCTTCCCGCCGAAGGGCACGCTGCTCACCCCGGTGTTCCCGGCGCCGACGAACGCGCGCACGTTCGTGATCCTGCGCCTGCTCGGTGTGTTCGCCGGGGCGCTGGCCAAGGCGGTGGACGGGCGGATGCCGGCCGACCAGGAGACGATCCGTTACACCGGTGTGTACGGCGTCGATGCCGACGGCGAGCCGTATCTCATGCGCGAGGTATTGGGCGGCGGCTCCGGCGGGCGCTGGTACGCCGACGGCGAGGACACGATCCACGTCGTCCCTGACTCGCGGAACCTGCCGGCGGAGTTCACCGAGTCTCGGTTCCCGCTGCGGGTGGAGCGGCTCGGGCTGGCCTGCGACTCCGGCGGTCCCGGCCGGTTCCGCGGTGGGCTCGGCTACGACAAGCACATCCGAGTGCTGCGCGACGGCTACTTCATGTCGATCGCGGACCGCTCGATCCTGTCCTGCTGGGGCGTG
>DATAFN010000141.1:0-13243 GCA_036257435.1 Actinomycetes bacterium | reverse complement strand
GAGCAGCTCCTCGATCCCGAGCCGCGACTTCGCCGACACGTCGACGAACATCGTGTCGCCGCCGTACTCCTCGGGGATCACGCCGTACTCGGTGAGCTGGCCGCGCACCTTGGTCGGGTCCGCGCCGTCCTTGTCGATCTTGTTAACCGCGACCACGATAGGAACGCCCGCCGCCTTGGCGTGGTTGAGCGCCTCGATCGTCTGCGGCATCACGCCGTCGTCGGCGGCGACCACCAGCACCACGATGTCCGTGGTCTGGGCACCGCGGGCACGCATGGCGGTGAACGCCTCGTGACCCGGGGTGTCGATAAAGGTGATCTTCCGCTCGACCCCCTCCAGCTCGGTAGACACCTGATAGGCGCCAATGTGCTGGGTGATGCCGCCGGCCTCGCGCGCCATGACGTCGGTGTCGCGGATGGCGTCGAGCAGCTTGGTCTTGCCGTGGTCGACGTGACCCATCACAGTCACGACCGGCGGCCTGGCCTCCAGCGCCTCGTCGCCTCCCTCGTCCTCGCCCCACTCCAGGTCGAACGACTCGAGCAGCTCGCGGTCCTCGTCCTCCGGGCTGACCACCTGGATCTCGTAGTTCAGCTCGGCACCGAGCAGCTGCAGCGTCTCGTCACTGACCGACTGGGTCGCGGTCACCATCTCGCCGAGGTGGAACAGCGCCTGCACCAGCGAGGCCGGGTTGGCGCCGATCCGCTCGGCCAGGTCGGTGAGCGAGGACCCGCGCGGCAGCCGGACCACCTGGCCCTGGCCGCGCGGCAGGGTGACGCCACCGATGCTGGGCGCCTGCATGTTGTCGAACTCTTGCCGCCGCTGCTTCTTCGACTTGCGGCCACGGGTCGGTCGGCCCCCACCTGGGCGGCCGAACGCACCGGCCGTGCCGGCGCCGCGGCCACCTCGCCCGCCGGGACCGGGCCGGCCGGCGAACCCGCCGACTCCCGGACCGCCGCCGCGACCGGCGAAACCACCGCCCGGACCACCGGGCCGGGCACCGCCGGAACCCGGCCGCGAGGGTCCACCGGTCCGGCCGCCTGGCATACCACCCGGGGCTCCGGTCCGGCCACCAGGGGCGCCGCCGGAGCGACCGGGCATCCCGCCACCGGTGCGCGGAGCGGGACGGCCGGGCATCATCTCGGGGCTGGGCCGCGGACCGCCAGGCCTAGGGGCACCAGGAACTCCGGCGCCACGGCCCCCCGGGCGCTCGGCACCGGGAGCGCCAGGGGCGCCGCCGGGAGCGCCAGCGGGCCGAGGTCCGGCCGGGCGCGGTACTGCGCGGGACATGCCGGTGCTGCTGGACGCGAACGGGTTGTTGCCGGGCCGGGGACCGGCCGGGCGTGGGATCCCCGGGCTGGGCTTGGGTATCCCGGGCCGCACCGGAGCGGGACCACCACCTGGCCGCTCGGCGCGAGCGGCAATCTGGCCCGCACCGTCGGATCCCGGGATTGCCGGGGCCGGAGCGGGCGGTGTAGCCGCCTCCGCGGGCACTGGGCTGATCACCCCGCCGTCGCCGTCGAGCCCGGCGGTTGGCTCGGGCGCGGCCTTGACCGCGGTCTTCTTGGCGGTCTTCGCCGGCTTACGTGCGGCTTCGGCAGCCGGAGCGGCATCAGCGGGGAAGGCTTCCCTCAGCTTCCTGACGACCGGTGCCTCGACCGTTGACGAAGGTGATCTGACGAATTCACCGAGCTCCTGGAGCTTGGCCATGACGACCTTGCTCTCGATGCCAAGTTCCTTGGCGAGCTCATATACCCGGACCTTTGCCACTGCTCTCCCTCATCGGTCCGGGAATGAGGAGACCCGAACCGCTAGTACGTGATCGCGTTCATCGCTGGGTGCTCATCGAGCGCTCATCGTTCAAGAACCGTCCTGTCGGTCGGACTGGCTAACCCGCTCCTCGACATAGCGCCGCAGCGCCGTGATGTCGAGCGGCCCCGGTCTCCGAAGAGCCCGCGAGAACGCCCGACGACGCTGAGCGAGGTCAAGGCACTGCAGGTCGAGGTGCACGTGCGCGCCTCGGCCCGGCAACCGGCTAGCGTGGTCGGGAACGCACGCGCCCTCGACCACAACCACCCGTAGCAGGTCAGACTTGTTCGCGCGCTCCCGGCAACCCACACACGTGCGCACCGGACTCGCGCGAGCGGTCATGTGACAGTCTACCCCTACCGGCGGCGTCGAGGTCGACTAGCCCGGCCGGGCAATCAGACCAACGGTCAGGGTGACGCGGCCGCGGTGCTCTGATCCGGACCGGCGCCCGCCTGGCCGCTGCCGGCCCGATCCGTGCTCGGCTCGGTGTCCGGCCTGATATCGATCCGCCACCCGGTCAGCCGGGCGGCCAGCCGAGCGTTCTGGCCCTCCTTGCCGATGGCCAAGGACAGCTGGAAGTCAGGCACCGTCACTCGCGCCGACCGCGCCTCGGCGTCGACGATCTCGACCTGCTTCACGTGGGCGGGCGATAGCGCGTGCGCGACGAACTGGGCCGGATCGTCGGACCAGTCGACGATGTCGATCTTCTCGCCGTGCAGCTCGGACATGACGTTGCGCACCCGGGCGCCCATCGGGCCGATGCAGGCGCCCTTGGCATTGATTCCGGGCTGGTGTGTTCGTACCGCGATCTTCGTACGGTGACCGGCCTCCCGGGCGATTGCGGCGATCTCTACCGACCCGTCCGCGATCTCCGGAACCTCCAGCGCGAACAGCTTCTTGACCAGGTTCGGGTGCGTCCGGGATAGCGTGATCTGCGGGCCGCGCAGGCCCTTGCGCACCGAGACGACGTAGCACTTGATCCGGATGCCGTGCTGGTACCGCTCCCCCGGCACCTGCTCTTGCGCCGGCAGCATCCCCTCCAGCCGGCCGAGGTCAACCAGGATGTTCCGCGGATCGCGGCCCTGCTGGATGATTCCGGAGACGATGTCGCCCTCGCGGCCGGCGTACTCCCCGTACGTTTGCTCGTCCTCGGCATCCCGCAGCCGCTGCAGGATCACCTGCTTGGCGGTGGAGGCGGCGATCCGGCCGAAGTCGGCCGGCGTGTCGTCGTACTCACGCTGTACGGCGCCGTCCTCGTCGACCTCCTGGGCCCAGACCGTTACATGCCCTGACCTGCGGTCGAGCTCGACCCGGGCCCGGAGCTGGGCGCTATCGGTCTTGTGGTAGGCAATCAGCAGCGCCGACTCGATCGCCTCGATCAGCAGGTCGAACGAGATCTCCTTCTCCCGCTCCAGGCTGCGCAGGACGGCAAGGTCGATGTCCACTCCTAGCCCTCCTCGTCCGCATCGGCCAGCCCGGCCTCGGGGCGGCCGAATTCCACCTGTACCCGACCGGCGGCGATCTCGGCAAAGGCGATCCGGCGCACGGTGCCCGACTCGTCCAGCGTGATCGCGGACTCGTCCACGGCCAGCACCCGGCCGGTCCGCGCGCTACCGCCGACCAGGCTGACCCGAACCAGCCGCCCGATCGAGCGGCGCCAGTGCCGGGGCAACGTCAGGGGCCGATCCACCCCGGGTGAGCTGACCTCGAGCACGTAAGGCGTGTTGCCGAGCAGATCGCTTCGATCGAGCGCGTCGGAGACCGCCTGGCTGATCTCGGCCACGGTGTCGAGATCGACGCCACCGTCCCGGTCCACGTACAACCGGATCACCCGCCGCCGCCCGGCGGAGGCGAGCTCCACGCCTTCGAGATCGAGCCCGGCGGTCGAGACAACCGGCACGAGCATGAGTTCGAGGTCGTCGCGAATGGTGTGTCCGCCCATCCGGCGCCTCCCTCGGCATGCGTCAACATATGGTGGCGCGAATGGTGACCCCGCGTCACGCAGGTCAAGAGCCTATCCGGTTCGACATCAGGCCCCGACCTGCTGTGAAATACCAGCCGCTGGCCAGCCAGCAGGTAAGTCCGCCGCCCAAGCACGAACCGTAGGAGGCCCGCGGTCCATGTCGACGCCTGGACCCACCCGCCGGCTCGTGCTGGCCGCCGGCGCAGGCGGCACCGTAACCGCGCTGGCCGCCATGGCCGGATGCTCTCGCTCCGCCTCCGCGCCGCTCGAACTCTCCGATGCGATCGCGCGGCGCCGCGGCGGGTCAGCGGATCCGGACCGGGCGGTGCGGCAGACGGTTGCGATCGGCACCATGGTGCTGATCGCTCGCTACCAGGCGACGGCCGCTCGGCATCCCGCGCTGCGCACCCAGCTGGCCCGGCTGGTTGCCGATCATCGCGCTCATCTGGCCGCACTTACCGGGGTCCACTCCGATACGGACAGAGCTGACCACCCGAGCTCTTCGAGCAGCCGGTCGGTCGGATCCGCGATCCGGATCCCGCCGAGCCCGGGTGCCGCGGTATCCGCGCTCGCCGGAGCCGAGTCGGACGCGGCCGGCTATCGGTCCGAACTGGTCGGCACGGTCTTCGCGGCCAGCTTCGCCGCACTGCTTGCCGCGATCGCGGCCAGCCAATCCACCCACGGCGCACTGCTCCGGGCCGGCGGGCGCGAGCTCAGGGTCGAGCCGGCTCCGGCCGGGCGGCCACCGGACGGTCCGCTCGACTCGTCCGCGATCGACGCGCTGCAGGACACGCTCGCGGCTGAGCATGCGGCCGTGTTCGGTTACGGATCGCTTGGCGCTTGGCTTACCGGCGGCGCACTGGTCCGCGCGCACGAGGCGCACGACGCGCACCGTCGCCGCCGGGACCGGCTCGAGCAGTTCATCCGGCGGGCCGGTGCGCAGCCCCGGCCGGCGGCCGCGGCATACCGGTTGCCGTTCGCTGTATCCAGCCCAAGCCGGGCCCGGCGGCTCGCGGCCGGCATCGAGGACGGTGTCGCCGACAGCTACGGCTGGCTGGTCACGACGGCCGGCCGCGGTAGCTCGCTTCGCACCGATGCGGCCGGGTGGCTAACCGAGGCCGCACTTCGAGCGGCCAGCTGGCGGCAGGTCAGCCGAGCACTGCCCGGCCTGCCTGACGGGCGCTAGCTCGGCGTCCGGGACAGACGCTGGCTCGGTCGCGTCCAGCCGTCTACCACGGGCAGCAGGTCGGAAAGCCGTTCGATCACCGCATCCGGCTCGCCGTCGGTGTGGCCGCGCTGCTCGCTCGGGATCCGGCTGTGCGGGATCCAAACCGCGCGCATCCCGACCGACTTGGCGCCGTGGATGTCGTCGAACAGCCGGTCACCAACGAACACAACGGCGGCCGGATCGGTGACGCCGACCGCAGCCATCGCGGCCTTGAACGCCGCCGGATGCGGCTTTACCCACGGGATCTCGCTGGTATAGACCGCCCCGTCGACCAGCGCGAGCAGACCGTCGCGGGCGAAGATCTCCTCGTGCCACGTTCGCGGGAACCCGGTGTTGGACAGGATGCCGACCTTGATGCCACGCTCGCGGAGCCCGGTCAGCACGGCGTGCGCCTCCGGGTCGGCGTACGTGTGCGGTTCGTAGCCGAGGTACCACGCGTCCAGCGCCGCCTCGGTGGGATCGTGCCCGGCGGCGCGGATCGAGTCGTGGATCGTGCCGCTGCGGTGCTCGGTCCGGGCGAGCGCCCAGGCGGCCTCCTCGGCCGTGTACAGCGCCAGCGCCACCCGCTCGACGTCGGCGGCGTCGGCGGGATCGGTGACCAACGTGGCAGCCACCCGGCGAAAGATCTCGGCCCCGTCGATGTCGTGCCAGGGGGTCAGGGTGCCGCCCCAGTCGAAAATGACCGCCGCAACGGCAGCGGGTGGGCCCATGGCGGCCCACCCTACCGCCCCCGTTCGCCTTACTCAGGGACGCTCGTCGACGCTGTCCATAACCCCGCGCGCAAGGATCGCCTCGGCCTGGCCGCTGCCGGGCTGTAGTTCGGGAGCATCCGGGAACCCCGCCGGCGGTTGTCGCTTGTTGTTGCCCGCACCACCGGTTTGAGTTCACGGCGCCGGCAGCGATTCCCGCGCACTCCAGCGCCGCGCGGAGTCCCGGTAGCTAGCGGCCGACCAGGTAGTCGACGACCGCGCCGACCGGTATCTCCTTGCGCTCGCCGCTGGCCCGGCGCCGGACCTCGACCACGCCGTCGACCAGACCGCGCCCCACCACCACGAGCGTGGGCATTCCGAGCAGTTCGGCGTCGGTGAACTTCACGCCGGGCGAGACGCCACGGCGGTCCTCGTACAGCACCCGAACGCCGCGCCGGTCCAGCTCACCGGCGATCCGCTCGGCCTGTTCGAATACCTCGCCGTCCTTGCCGGTTGCCACCAGGTGTACGTCGAACGGCGCGATCGAGGCCGGCCAGCTCAGGCCGAGGTCGTCGTGGGTCTGCTCGGCGATCGCGGCGACCGCGCGCGAGATGCCGACGCCGTACGAGCCCATGGTGATCCGGATCGGCCTGCCGTCGGCGCCGAGCGCGTCCAGCCCGAACACGTCGGCATACTTGCGGCCGAGCTGGAAGATGTGGCCGATCTCGATGCCGCGGTCGATGACCAGCGGCGACCCACACTGCGGGCAAGCATCGCCGGCCCGCACGTCGGCGGCCTCGATAGTGCCGTCGGGCTCGAAGTCGCGACCGGCCACCACGTTGGCGGCGTGCCGGTCGGGCTGGTTCGCCCCGGTCACCCACGACGTGCCGGTCACCACCCGTGGGTCGACCAGGTAGCGGACGCCAAGCTGGCGCAGGATCTGCGGTCCGATGTAACCGCGGACCAGGCCGGGAGCGGTGGCGAAGTCGGTCGCTTCGAACATGGCCACCTCGGCCGGCTCGAGTGCGGCTCGCAGCCGCTTCATGTCGACCTCGCGGTCGCCAGGGACACCGATGACCAGCACCTCGGGCTTCTCGACGCCGGGCGTGGTCACCTTGACCACCACGTTCTTCAGCGTGTCCGCCGCGCCGATCTGCCGATCCAGCACGCCAAGAGAGTTGACCAGGTCGACCAGCGACTCGATGGTGGGCGTGTTCGGTGTGTCGAGCACCTGCAGATCCGGCTGCCCGGCGATGTCACCCGCCGGTGGCGCGGGCACCCGGACCGCCTCGGTGTTGGCCGCGTAGTCGCACCGAGTGCAGGTCACGAACGTGTCCTCACCGACCGGGCAGGGCGCGAGGAACTCCTCGGACGCCGAGCCACCCATGGCACCTGACATCGCGGCCACGATCCGGTAGGACAGGCCGAGCCGATCGAAGATCTTGATGTAGGCCTCCCGATGCAGCTCGTACGAACGCTTGAGGCCCTCGTCGTCCAGATCGAACGAGTAAGAGTCCTTCATGACGAACTCGCGACCGCGCAGCAGACCGGCCCGGGGCCTGGCCTCGTCCCGGTACTTGGTCTGGATCTGGTACAGGATGACCGGGTAGTCCTTGTACGAGGAGTACTCGCTCTTTACCACTTCGGTGAACAACTCCTCGTGCGTGGGCCCGAGTAGGTAGTCCAGCCCCTTGCGGTCCTTGAGCCGGAAGATGTTGTCGCCGTACTCGGTCCAGCGTCCGGTCAGCTCGTACGGCTCGCGCGGCAGCAGCGCGGGGAACAGCAGTTCCTGGCCGCCCATCCGGTCCATCTCCTCGCGGACCACCCGCGCGACGTTGTCCAGGATGATCTTGCCAAGCGGCAGCCAGGTGTATACGCCCGGCGAAACCCGGCGGATGTACCCGGCCCGCACCAGCAGCTTGTGGCTCGGCACCTCGGCGTCCGCCGGATCCTCGCGCAAGGTACGCAGGAACAGCGTCGACATCCGGGTGATCACGGCGGGGCTCCTCAGCTGGACGGGTGCGGGTGAGGATAGCGCGGGCATTCGCGCCACCACGAAGAGTTAACGCAGCCAGTGCCGTCAGGATAGGTCGGCCGGTCGCAGCCCGTCCCGGTCCGCGCCGAGACTGTTGACGGCGGCCGCGATGCGCCGGTACGCCTGCTCGAACCTGCGCCGCCGGTCGTCTGCGATGCGGTCTCCGACGGCCAGCATCCGGGTCAGGTCGACCAGCCGGTACGGCGCCGACGCGGACACCACGGTCGGTAGGTACTCGACGGCGGTGAGCAGCCACTGCCCGGACGCCGTTGCAGTGAACTCGAACCTGGCCAGGACGCCCTCGTGGGTGCTCTGCTCGACCGAGCTCTGCTCGGCCAAGTGGTTGCCCAGGCCGTACGCCACCCACTTGGCACCGATCCGCTCGAACGGCTGCACCACGTGTGCGTGGTGGCCATACACCAGGTCGATGTCCGGCGAGGCGAGCAACCGCGCGGCCAGCTCACGTTGCGCGTCGCTTGGTTGCTGCTGGTACTCGTTTCCCCAGTGCAGCGCGACCAGCACGATGTCGGCACCGGCTCGGCGGGCCTCGGCCGCGTCGGCCCGGATCTGGTCCGCGTCGATCAGGCGGACGATCCATGGCCGGTCCGCCGGCCGGACGAACCCGTTGAGGCCGTAGGTGTAGGAGAGCAGCGCGAGCGTGGCGCCGGTCGCGTGCAGCATCTGGATGCGGCTGGCCTCGCGCGGAGTCCGGGCCGAGCCGGCGTGGCCGAGCCCGGCCGCGTCGAGCGCGGCGAGCGTGCGTCCCACCCCGGACACCCCGCCGTCCAGGGAGTGGTTGGACGCGGTCGTGCAGGCGTCGTAGCCGGTCCAGGCCAGGTCCTGCGCGATTCGCGGCGGCACGCTGAAGATCGGGTAGCTGCTGTACGGGCCCCCGGCCCGGCCGAGCGGTGTCTCCAGGTGGCAGATCGCCAGATCCGCGGCGCTGACCACGGGCCGTACACCGGCCAGCAACGGCCGGAAGTCGTATCCCTCGCGCCCGGCTGCCTGCGCATCTCGCTGCGCCTGCGCCCAGAGCGTGCTGTGCAGCAGCACATCTCCGGACATGACCACGGTGAACCGTCGCAACGGAGCGGCCGCGCGGGCCATCGCGACCGCCGGATCCAACGTCAGGACCACCACACTGTCCGTACGGGCTGCGACGGTCCGTCCGGGCGGGTGGTAGCTCCCGGCCGGGCCGGTGCTGATCGGCGAATCGGGTCGCGGCACCGGATCGCCACCGTGCAGCGCACCGGAGAGCACGGCCGCGACCACCGCCGCACCGAGGCCGATCGAGATCACCCGCACGCCGCAACCATCCGACGACTAGTGCACCGGCTCCGCCGACGCGGCCTGTCGCAGCGGCGACAGCCAGGCCAGCACCAGCGCCACGATCAGCGCACAGGCGCCGGCGACGGTCCCGGCGCGTGGGCCGTACGCGGCGCCGACCACGCCGCCGAGCAGCCCGCCGATCGTCCAGCCCACGCCCCAGGAGAGCATCCGGCCGGTCACGTTGACCCGGCTCAGCAGGTGTTCGGGCGTGACCTGTTGGCGGTACGTGATGCCGTTGATGACTACGAGCATGTACGCAGCGGCCCAGCAGCCCAGCAGCACCGTCGCCAGCCACCAGACCGGCGCAAGCGCATAGCAAATGCCGAACGTGGCCGAGACCGGGAGCCCGAACAGAACGACCCGGATCGCGCCGAACCGGCGCGCCACCCGGCCGACCAGCATGGCCGCGATCAGCCCGCCCAGCGCGTGCACGCTGAACATCAGGCCGAACCGCAAGTCGCCCTGGACCACGCCGAGCGCCTTGTCCAGGTACGGCACGAACTGGCCGACCGCCGCACCGCCGGCCACCGACTGCAGGGTGCCGACGAACGTCATCGGCCGGATCGTCGGGTGGTGCCACAGGTAGCGCAGGCCATCCGCGATCTCGGTCCGCAGCAGGCGCGGGGTCAGTGCCGCGGCGGTGCGGTCCGGGTCGGACAGCGGTCGGAGAATCGAGCGGACGAATAGCGCGGAGGCCGCCGCGGTGATCGCGGCCAGGGCCAGCACGGTGGATGGATGGATCACCGCGATCAGCAGCCCGGTCAAGCTGGGCACGGCGATCTCGAGCACCGAGCCGGTGCCCATCACGGCCCCGTTCGCCGCCGCGATCCGGTCCCGCCCAACCAACGTGGGCAGTGCACCGAAGTTCGCCGCGTCGAAGAACACGAACAGTGTGGCGCCGAGCGCACCGACCGCCATCACATGCGGCAGGGTCAGCGCGCCGAACGCGGCGGCCAGCGGCACCGAGGCGAGCACGACCGCGTTCAGCAGGTCGGCGCGCACCATGATCCGCCGCCGGTCCAGCCGGTCGGCCAGCGCGCCGGCCACCAAGCCGAACACCAGGTACGGCACCGCCTCCAGCGCCACCAGCAAGCCGGCGGCGAACGACGACTTGCCGCTGAGCTGGTACACCAACACCGGCAGGGCGAAGAACGTCATCGAGGCGCCGGCCAGCGACACGGTTCGAGCCGACCAGTAGCGGCGGAAGTCCCGGTCATCGCGCAACCGCGCCGGCTCCGCTGATGCCGGCGCGCTGCCGTTGACGGTTGCCGTCATCCCCGCACACTCACCGCGGGCCAGGGTATTACATGATCAATTCGCTCGCGGCGCGTGGTCGCCCGGCAGGTGCGCACTTCGGCTAGAACAGGACAGAGGAGAATGTGCCGCACTCGGTGAAACCGACCCGCTTGTACGCGGCCCGCGCGGCCAGGTTGTAGTCGTTCACGTACAGGCTGACTACCGGCGCGACATCGCCGAGCACGAGATCGACCACGGTGGCCAGCCCGGCCACCGACAGCCCGCGGCCGCGCATCACCGGATCAACCCACACGCCCTGCAACTGGCACACGCGCGGCGTAACCGCGCCGACCTCGGTCTTGAAGATGACGTGATCGCCGTCGATGCGGGCCAGTGCCCGCCCGGTCGCAATGAGCTCGCGGATGCGAGCCCGGTAGAGCGTCCCGCCGTCCCCGATCAGCGGGGACACCCCGACCTCCTCGGTGAACATCGCCACGCAGGCCGGCACGAGCGTTTCCAGCTCGTCGAGCCGGACGCGCCGGACCCGGTGGTCGCGTGGCACGGTTGGCGGCGCCAGCCGGTTGGTGGCCAGCACCGGCTGCTGGGCTCGGATCGCCCGCGGCGGGCCCCAGTGTGGCGCCAGCAGCGACCACAGCGGACCGACCTGCTCGGCCGGACCGACGATGGATGAGCAGCGCCGCCCCTGCCGCCGACACCGGTCCGCGAACGCTTCGATCGCGGCTGGACCGGCCTCGACCGGCACGAGGTTCGCGCCGGCGTAGCACAGCGACTCGAGCAACCCCTCGGCCGGGTAGCCCCAGATCTCCGCGCCGAGCCGCCACGGGTCCAGACCGGTGGTGTGCAGCCGAGCGCCGACGAAGCAGTTCGCGATGGGGTCGCGGGCAATGACATCGAACGCCTCGAGGGTGTCCCGAGCGTCGAGGGGGCGGACGGCCGCGGTGCCGAGCACAACCTCACAGTACGGGGCAAACGGTCCAGTTTGGATCCCTCCCCGCCAAGATCGCCGTTTTCGTGATCTCTAGCAGCGCCGCCCTGCCACTCGCACCCGACAGATCATGGGAACGAACGGTGATCTTGGCGCCTCGGCCGGGGTTGGCCGCCGGAGTGGGTGATGTGCGGTCGGGTGCGGGCGCGGTCAGGGGGCTGGCGGGGTCAGAAGTCGTCGAGCGACTTCCCGGACAGCCGGACCGCTTCCTCGATCAGCGTCTCCACGATCTGCGACTCCGGCACGGTCTTGATGACCTGGCCCTTGACGAAGATCTGACCCTTGCCGTTGCCGGAGGCCACGCCGAGATCGGCCTCCCTGGCCTCGCCCGGTCCGTTGACCACGCAGCCCATCACCGCGACCCGGATCGGAATGTCCATCCCGTCCAGTGCCGCGTGTACCTGGTCGGCGAGCTTGTACACATCCACCTGGGCACGGCCGCAGGACGGGCAGGACACGATCTCCAGCCCGCGCTCCTTGAGTCCGAGCGACTCGAGGATCTGCAGGCCGACCTTGACCTCCTCGACCGGCGGAGCGGACAGCGACACCCGGATCGTGTCGCCGATCCCCTCGGCGAGCAGTGCACCGAACGCGACCGCGGACTTGATGGTGCCCTGGAACGTCGGTCCGGCCTCGGTAACCCCGAGGTGCAGCGGGTAGTCGCAGGCCTCGGCCAGCAGGCGGTACGCGCTGATCATGACAACCGGGTCGTGGTGCTTGACCGAGATCTTGATCTCCCGGAACCCGTGCTCCTCGAACAGCGAGCACTCCCACAGCGCGGACTCGACCAGCGCCTCCGGCGTGGCCTTGCCGTGCTTGGACAGCAACCGCGGATCCAGCGAGCCCGCGTTCACGCCGATCCGGATCGGCACCCCGGCATCCCCAGCCGCCTTGGCGATCTCGGCAACCTTGTCGTCGAACTGCTTGATGTTGCCCGGGTTCACCCGGACCGCGGCGCAACCCGCGTCGATCGCCGCGAACACGTACCTCGGCTGGAAGTGAATGTCCGCGATGACCGGGATCTGCGACTTCTGCGCGATCACCGGCAGCGCGTCCGCGTCGTCCTGGCTCGGCACCGCGACCCGCACGATCTGGCAGCCGGACGCGGTCAGCTCGGCGATCTGTTGCAGGGTCGCGTTGATATCCGCGGTCACCGTGGTCGTCATGGACTGCACCGAGACCGGCGCGTCCCCACCGACCGGGACCGTGCCGACGTTGATCTGCCGCGACTTCCGCCGCGCCGCGAGCGGCTTGGCCGGTCCGCTGGGCATTCCGAGGTTGACGGACATGGAACGCGAAGCCACCTTCGTCAGGTCGGGAGCTTGACCGGGTTGATCAGGTCGGCCGCGGCCAGCAGGGCCGTCAGCGTGATGAGCAGCACTACGAACACGTACGCGATCGGGATCGCCTTGCTCGGATCGATGTGCCCGGGATCGGGTCGGCGCAACAGCCGGTAGATCACCGCGCGGCCGCGCTCGAGCAGCAGCAGGAAGATGTGGCCACCGTCCAGTGGTGGCAGCGGCAACAGGTTGAAGATCCCGATGAAGATGTTCAGCAGCGCCATCATGACCAGGAACTGGGTGATCCGGGATCCGGCCGGAGCTTGGTCCGACGCAAGCGTGTCGCCGGAGAGCCTGGCGATGCCGACGACGCCGACCAGGCCCTCGGGATCACGCTGGCCGCCGAAGAACGTCGCGTCGATGACGTTGCCGATGCCGGCCGGGATCCGGCCGAGGGCGGTGCCGGTCAGCCGAACCGCCTCGCCGACTGTCGAGACCGAGTAGTCGAATGCGCCGGCCGGGCTGAGCTTGTAGGTCTCCGGCTGGGAGGACGCGCCGAGGTAGCCCCGCTGTTCCGCCAGCTCGCCGGCGCCGCCGGGGATCGACCGGGCCACCAGGTCCGGCCGCAACGTGACCAAGCTTCCGCCACGGTCTACGACCAGCGTGACCGT
>DATAFN010000137.1:0-7962 GCA_036257435.1 Actinomycetes bacterium | reverse complement strand
GCCGACGTCTGGAGCGACTCGACCATGCGCTTGGCGATGACCTGGCGGAGCCGGGACATCTTCTCGGTACGGCCGCGCAGTGGTGACGGCGCCGCCGCCTGGGCCGCGGGTGCCGCCGCTGATGGTGCGGCTGCAGCAGGGGCCGGTTGAGCCGCCGCCGCTTCCTTGGCCTTGGTGGCCGCGTCGGCAGCATCGAGCACGTCCTGCTTGCGGATCCGGCCCCCGACCCCGGTGCCGCGCAGCGAGCTCAGGTCGACGCCGTGCTCGGTTGCCAACTTGCGCACCAGCGGGGTGACGTAGGCGTTGCTCGCGGTTGCCGGAGCGCCGTCGGCCTTACTCGCGGCAGCCGGGACCGGAGCCGCGGTCTCGGTCGGGGCGGGCGGCGGCGCTTGGGACTGAGCCGCTGGAGCCGGCTCAGCCTGGGGTTGCGCCGCTGGCGGTGCCGACGCACGCGCCGGGGGCGCTGGCTCTGCGGGCGGCGCCGGAGCAGGTGCTGGCTGGGCGGGGGCGCTCGCCGCGGGTGCGGATCCGGCCCCGGCGCTGGTCGAGATGACCGCGAGCTCGGTGCCCACCGCTACGGTCTCGTCCTCGCGTACCTTGATCGACGTCAGTACGCCCGCTGCCGGTGCGGGTATCTCGGTGTCGACCTTGTCGGTCGAGACCTCGAGCAGCGGCTCGTCGGCGGCGACGGTGTCGCCTTCCTGCTTGAGCCAGCGAGTCACGGTGCCCTCTGTCACGCTCTCGCCGAGCGCTGGCAGCACGACCGACGCGGTCTGGCCACCGGCCTCCGGAGCGGGCGCCTGAGCCGGGGGCGCAGCCGCTTGAGCTGGGGGCGCGGCGGCCGGCGCCGATTGCTCCGCAGCTGCCGGCTGCTCGGCGGCAGCGGGCTCGGCGGCAGCGGGTTGCTCGGCGGCGGTTGCCTCTGTGGTCGCAGGGGGTTGCTCGGCGGCGGTGAGCTCGTCGGTGGTCGGTTCCTCGGCCGTGACCGACGGAGCCGTTGGCTCGGTCGACAGATCCGCTGGCTCGGGCGCCGGCGGGGCTGACTGCTCGGCCGCGGGAGCCGACTGGGCTGCGCCGGTCGATGTCGGTTCGGCTGACCCGGCGCCGTCAGAGTCGATCACGGCGAGCTCGGTGCCGACCGCTACGGTCTCGTCCTCACGTACCTTGATCGACGTCAGTACGCCCGCTGCCGGTGCGGGGATCTCGGTGTCGACCTTGTCGGTGGACACCTCGAGCAGCGGCTCGTCGGCGGCGACGGTGTCGCCTTCCTGCTTGAGCCAGCGAGTCACGGTGCCCTCGGTCACGCTTTCGCCGAGCGCGGGGAGGGTTACGGAAACCGACATCTGCCTCGGGGCTCCTAACTCGTCAGCTGAGGGCGTGCAGCGGCTTGCCGGCCAGCGCGAGATGCGCCTCGCCGAGCGCCTCTCCCTGGGTCGGGTGCATGTGGATGAGCTGGGCGACGTCTGTCGGGTGCGCTTCCCAGTTGTAGATGAGCTGGGCCTCCGAGACCAGCTCACCGACCCGGCTGCCCACCATATGGATGCCGACGACCGGACCGTCCTGCTGCCTGACCACCTTCACCGCGCCCGAGGTGTGCAGTATCTCGCTCTTCGCGTTGCCGGCCAGGTTGAAGGTGTAGGTCACGACCCCGTCCGCACCGTAGCGCTCCTTGGCCGCCGCCTCGGTCAGACCCATCGACGCGACCTCTGGCTCGCAGAACGTGACTCTCGGCACGCCGTCGTAGTCGATCGGCGCCGGGTTGAGCCCACCCAGCCGTTCGGCGACCAGGTATCCCTCGCCGAACCCGACGTGTGCGAGCTGAAGCGTCGGAATGAGGTCACCGATCGCCGAAACGGTCGGGATGTTGGTCTGGCAGTACTGATCGACCTTGACGAAGCCGCGCTCGAGCTCGACCCCGGCCTCGGCGAATCCAAGGTCGTCGGAGACAGGGCCTCGGCCGACCGCGACCAGCAGCAGCTCGGCGTCGAACTGCTTGCCGTTCTCGGTTGATACCCGCACCCCGTTCTCGGTCTGCTCGACCCCGGCGAACAGGGCGCCGAGCTGGAACGCGATCCCGCGCCGGCGGAACGCGCGCTCCAGCAGCTTCGAGCTGTCCTCGTCCTCGGTCGGCACCAGGTGTGGCAGCGCCTCGATGATGGTCACCTCGGCCCCGAACGAGCGCCAGACGCTGGCGAACTCGACACCGATGACGCCGCCGCCGAGCACCACGACCGAGTTGGGCACGTAGTCAAGGGTGAGCGCGTGATCGCTGGAGATGATCCGGTCGCCGTCGATGGTCAGGCCGGGAAGTGACTTCGCCGCCGACCCGGTGGCGAGCACGATGTGCCGACCCTCGTAGCGCTTGCCGTTGACCTCGACCGCGGTCGGACCGGCCAGCCGGCCCGCGCCCTCGATGAAGTCCACGCGGCGCGCCTTGGCCAAGCTCTGCAGGCCCTTGTACTTCTTCGCGACGATGCTGTCTTTGTAGGCGTTGACCGCGGCCATGTCGATGCCGTCGAACGAGGTCTTGACGCCGAAGTGCAGGCTCTCCCTGGTCTGGTCGGCAACCTCGGCGGCGTGCAGCAGCGCCTTGGTCGGGATACAGCCGCGGTGCAGGCAGGTACCGCCCAGCTTGTCCTTGTCGATCAGGGCGACACGCATGCCCAGCAGGCTGGCTCGGAAGGCACATGCGTAGCCGCCACTGCCGCCTCCGAGGATCACTAGGTCGTAGGGGGTTCCGGCGGTCTCGGCCACGAGTGCTCCAAGCTGAGGGTCGCGATTGCTCATACTGCTGCCGAGAGGTCATCTTCCCATTACCGGCGGGTGCGCGACCAAATCGGTGCCTACTTGGTCGTGATGCCATACCGTTTGGGCGGGAAGCCCACCTGACGAAGGAGGCAGGGTGGCACTTTTCCGGAAGCGGGAGCGCCCCGGGCAGCTTCGGCAGGCCACATCCAGTGACGAGCGCGACCTCGAGGCATTCGCTCGCAGTCATCGCGGGGTCGAGGCGTTCATCGAGCCGAAGACCACGGTGACCGAGACGACGATGCTGCTGGTGGCCGACACGGGGGAGTGGACCAGGCGGCGGATCGGGGGTCCGGACGACGCGCGCGCCCTGGCCCGCAAGTTGGGCATCCCGGCCTACGATGCCGGTCTGGTCGGTTACCCGCAGCGGATGCGCGACTGGAACGACCGCAAGCGTCGCGAAGCGCGCGGCGAGGCCTAGCCGCGCGCCCCGACCGCAGCGGTTACAGGCGGCCCTCAGCCAGGTCCTCGGCCAGCTTGACCAGGGTGCGCACCCCGCTCCCGGTGCCGCCCTTCGGCGTGTAGCCGTACGGCTCGCCGGAGTTGAACGACGGTCCGGCGATGTCCAGGTGCGCCCACTTGATGTCGTCGGCCACGAACTCCTTGAGGAACAGCCCGGCGGCGAGCGCCCCGCCCCAGCGCTGCCCCACGTTGGCGATGTCGGCGATCTCGGAGTCCAGGTCGCGGCGCAGGTCCTCGGGCAGCGGCAGCGGCCACATCGCCTCGCCCGCCCGGCCGGACGCGTCATGAATCCGCTCGCGCAGCGTGTCGTCGTTCGACATGATCCCGGCTACCCGGGCGCCGAGCGCGACTACGCAGGCTCCGGTAAGCGTGGCGATGTCGACGACGTGACTTGGCTGGTCCTCGCCGGCCCGGACCAGCGCGTCGGCCAGAATCAGCCGGCCTTCGGCGTCGGTGTTGAGCACCTCGACGGTCTTGCCGCCGTACATGGTCAGCACGTCGGACGGCCGCTGCGCCGCGCCGGACGGCATGTTCTCTGCCATCGGCGCGTATCCGATCACGTTGACCGCGGGCCCGAGCCGGGCGATCGCGATCAGCGAGGCGATCACTGCGGCGGCGCCGCCCATGTCCGACTTCATGGTGATCATGCCATCGGCCGGCTTGAGCGAAAGTCCGCCGGAGTCGAATGTGATGCCCTTGCCGACGAACGCGATCGTCCTGGTTGCGGTGGGATGCCGGTAGGCGATCCGGACCAGCCGCGGCGGGTGCGCCGATCCTTGGCCGACACCGAGAATGCCGCCGTAGCCGCCCTCGGCAAGCGCAGCCTCGTCCAGCACCTCGACCTCGAGGTTGTACGGCTCGCACGCCTCCACCGCCGCGTCCGCGAACGTCTCCGGGGGCAGGTCGGCCGGTGCGGTGTTGACGTAGTCGCGGACCAGGTTGACCGCGGCGCAGACTACCTCGGCACGGCGGACCGCACCCGTCGCCTCGTCGCCGGTCAAATCGCTGACCACGGTCACGTTCTGGACCGGCGGCTTCACCGCGTCGGACTGGGTGCGGTAGCGCAGGAACGCGTACGCGCCGAGCAGCGCCCCTTCGGCGATCGCGGACAACTCCGCGGTGGAACCGACCGACAGCGCAATCGCTGCGTGCCCGGTGCCGGCCAGCGCGCGGATCGCCGAGCCGGCCCCGCGGCGCAGCGCCTCGGCCTCGGTAGCGTCGTCAGCCGGACCGAGCCCGACCGCGACGATGACCGAAGCAGTCACCGAGCCGGCGCCGGCCACCTTGGTGATCTCGCCGGCCTTGCCAGTGGCGCCGAGTGCGACCAACGTCGAGAGCAACGACCCACCGTAGGCGACATCGAGCCCGTCTGCACCGGAGGCGAGCGCCGGTCCGTCGGTGCCCTTGGTGATACCGACGATTACGGCATCGGCAGTGATCTCGCTCGCAGGTGTGCTGCTCAGGCTGATGGTGGCCACTGTTGACTGCTTCCGTCCTGGTCGGTACCCACAAATCCGTCCCCGGGATGGTAGCGGCTGCGCCTCGGAGTAGCCTTCGCGCCCATGAGCGAATCGGCTGCGCACGTGCCGCTGCGGCGGTCACCGCTACATGATCGGCACGTCGCGCGCGGCGCGAAGATGTCCAGCTTCGGCGGCTGGGAGATGCCGATCGAGTATCCGGGCGGTGGCGTGGTGCGCGAGCACGCCGCGGTCCGCGCCGCGGTCGGCGTCTTCGACGTCAGCCACCTGGGCAAGGCTGGTGTACGCGGCCCGGACGCGGCCGGCTACGTCAACTCGGCGGTCACGAACGACCTGAGCCGTATCAAGCCCGGCCAGGCGCAGTACAGCCTGTGCCTGGACGACGCCAGCGGCGGCGTGGTCGACGACCTGATCGTGTACCTCCGCGGCTCGGACGACGTGTTCCTGGTGCCCAACGCGGCCAACGCCGCGGCAGTCGTCGCTCGGCTGACCGCGTCGGCGCCGGCCGGAGTCACGGTCACCGACGAGCACCAGCGGTACGCGGTGATCGCGGTTCAGGGTCCGCGCTGCGAGGAGTTGCTCGGCGCGATCGGATTGCCGGCCGGGCATCCGTACATGTCGTTCCTCGATGCGGACTGGCGCGGTGTCCCCGTCGTTGTCTGCCGGACCGGCTACACCGGTGAGCGCGGCTACGAGCTACTACCGCGCTGGGACGACGCCGGGGCACTGTGGGACGCGCTGCTTGACGCGGGTACGGCACTCGGCGCGCTCCCGGTCGGGCTCGCCGCCCGGGACACGCTGCGCACCGAGATGGGCTATCCGCTGCACGGCCAGGATCTGAGCCTGGACATCACTCCGGTACAGGCCCGGCTGAACTGGGCAATCGGCTGGAAGAAGACAGCATTTTGGGGTCGGGAGCGGCTGCTCGCCGAACGTGAAGCGGGACCCCGCAGGCTGCTCTGGGGGATCGAGTCGCTTGATCGCGGCATCCCCCGGCCGGGGATGGCGGTACTGGTCCAGCCGGCCGGCGGCGTGGTCGGGGAGGTCACCAGCGGCACGTTCTCACCGACGCTGAGGCGAGGGATCGGGCTTGCGCTGCTGCCCGCGACGATCACTGAGGGGGACGAGGTCTCCGTCGATGTGCGCGGCCGGCCGTCACGGTTCCGGGTGGTCAAGCCACCGTTCGTCACGTCGTCGACCAGGTAGCGGCGGCGAGCGCTTACACCGCTGCACACCGCCAGGATCACGCCACCTGCTTCACACCGCGAGCACTAGCAGCGCGACCAGCGTGCTGATCTCGACCAGCGCGCCGAGCGTGTCGCCGGTGATGCCGCCGAACCGCCATATGCACAGCCGCAGCAGGACTTCCGCAGCGGCAATCCCGGCCGCGACGGCGAGCACCGCGGCTACCACGCCGACCGCGCCGAGCAGGGCTACCCCGACCGCGGCCAGCAGACCGGCCACGGTCATCAGCAGCAGCCACGGCCAGGTGACCGTGCCGGCAACCAGCGCGCCCAAACCGTCGGCGCGCGCGGCCGGGACGTCGGTCCGGCACGCCCAGGTCAGCGCCAACCGTCCGGTCATCGCCGGCACCATCAGTCCGGTCAGCTCGGCGCCGCCCTCGAGTACTGCCGTGAACGCGCTGATCTGCGCGATCAGTACGAGCACCAGCGCGACGACGCCGAACGGTCCGATGTCGGACGCCTTCATCACCGCGAGCGCCTCTGGGGCCGCCTTGCCGGAGCCGAAGCCGTCTGCGGTGTCCGCCAGCCCGTCCAGATGCAGCGCGCGGGTCAGGATGGCCAGCGTGGCAACCGCTAGCACGGCCGAGAGCAGCGAGCCGGGCCACAGGTCCACGGTGAGCCAGGACACCAGGCCGGCCAGGAAGCCGAGCCCGAGGCCAACCCAGGGCGCGAATATCATGGCGGTACCGGCGGTCGTCCGGTCCACCCGGCCGGTCTGAACGGGTATCGCGGTGAGCAGGCCGACGGCCAGCCGTGCACCGGCGGTCACGGTGTTGCCCTGGTGGGTTGCGTCATCACTGGTCATGAGTCGTCCATTGCGAGCAAGTCGGCGGCGGCGCGTACCAGCGGTAGCGACAACAGTGCCCCGGCACCCGGTCCAAGCTGAGCCCGGACGTCGCTGGCAGCGGTCAGCCCCATCCGGTCCAGAGCCTTGCGGAGTCCGGGATCCGTCCCGGCGGACGCGGCCAGCCACCATTCCACGCTGCGGTAACCGAGCCGCTGCCCGACCAGCGACGCGGCCGTTGCCGGCAGTCCGTCCACGACCACCGGCGTGCGGCGGACCGCTGCCTGGAGCAGGAAACCGGTGACCGCGGCGAAGTCGGCGCCACCCGCGGCCGCGAGCAGCGCGATCTGGTCGGCGAGCAGCGGCCGGGCCCGCCGCAATGCATCGCGCACGATCGCGCATTTGCGCATCCACGCGGCGTCGTCGATGCCGGAGCCGCGACCGGTGATCGCGGCCGCGTCCGACCGGGTCAGCACGCCGACGAGGACCGCGGCCGGAGTGGTGGCGGCCATGCCGACCATCGTCGCGAGCAGCAGGTCGGCGCCGCCGTCGACCTCACTGTCCGCGATCGCGGCACCGGCCAGAAACGCCTGCTCGGCCTCGGCTCGGGTGACGGCATCGTCGAGGTCGATCCGACCGGACCCGGCCCGAACCTTGTACTGCACGTCGGCCGGCGGCAACACATCCCCGAGATCGGCGTCCACCGCGAGGTCGAGCACCCGGACCCCGACCCCGACCGAGCGCGCCAGCACTCCGATCGGGCCGCCACCGGCGGCGATCTCCCGTAGCGTAACTTCGGTTTGGCCGGCCGGGAGGGCCGAGACACCGGCCGCGGCGACTCCGTGATCGCCGGCGAACACCAGCAACTTGGGGCGTTCGATCCGCCGGCTCATCCCGGCGCCTTGCACGCCCGCTAGCCAGGTCGCCAACTCTTCGAACAAACCGGTCGGTCCCAGCCAGGCCTGGCCCGGGCCGGCCAGCCGCGCCAGCAGGTGCCGGGCGCTCTCTCTGGCGGCCCGGCTCGGTGCCTCGATCTTCGGGCCGAACTGGTTGAGATCTACCGATGCCATCGGCTCGCGAGCCTACTGTCCGGGCTGCCGTCTGCCGCTCGAACCCTGGGTGGGAATCTCCGCTACCCGGGTCGGGGCGGCTGGCGGACCTACGGCGCTAGACGTAGCTCCCGGCCGGC
>DATAFN010000091.1:0-9623 GCA_036257435.1 Actinomycetes bacterium | reverse complement strand
AACACGGCCGGCCCGGTGCGCGAGTCGACGTGCCCGGCCAGCACCGCCGGACCGACCTCGCCGGGCACCGACCCGCCGCTGTACCAGCCGGCCCGGTCGGGGTTCCGCGGCGCAAGCAGCTCGCCGGAGCGGTCCAGCGTCAGTGGTTCCAGCCGGGTGTTAACGCCGATTGCCGGGATCCACAGCGAAACCGGGCGGACCGGAGCCGTGGCGGGCACCTCGGCCGGATCGGCACCTGGTGCGCCGGCCACGGAGCCCGCACCGAGGCTCGGTGACAGGGCCGGCGCGGTTACACCGGGAGCCGCGGCGCCGCTGGCGCTCGCACACCCGGTTGCCGCGATACCGAACGCGATCACCAAGCCAATGGCGCCGGGCGTGCTGCGGGCGCGCGGCACCGCGCGCCCGCAGCGGATCCGACTCATCCGGCAGCCCGGTACGCCATGCGCACCCTCCAAGCGGCGACCAGACCGGCAGTCGCGGCAACCGCGGCGGCGATCCACAAGACGCTGGCTGCCGGCCGATCACCGGCGGGTGCCGTCGAGGTCGCGGCACCACCGAGCCCGGTGTTCACCCCGCCGACCGGCGTCTTGGTCATTCCGGAAGCGTCCGTGAGGTCGACCAGGTGCAACTCGCCGGAGGCGCTGTCGAGCACCACCACGGTGTGGATGCTCGCGGTCGCGAAGTGGATCGGAATGTCCGCCTCGGACGACTCGCCGGTCACGTGAACGACCGTCGAGCCCGGATCCACCGGCTGGTACCCGGTGAAGCCGGGGAACCGCAGGTTCTCGGCAACACTTCCGGCGTCCGTGGATACGTCGACCTTCGGGTTGGTCAGCGAGGCCTGGATCACGCGCACCGTGGCCTTGCCGGGCGGCGTGGTCAGCGAGTCGCTCAGGATCTCGATCTTCAAGCTCGCGGTCCGGCCGAAACCGGCGACGGTCAGCGCCTCACCGGACTTGACCTCGACATTGGTGGAGATGACCGGGTCGCTGTCCGGATCGGCGCCTTCGCCACGCATGGCCACCGTGTAGCGACCCGCGGCCAACCGCTGGTAGGGCGAGAGCGCGCCGTAACCGACGTGCTCCAGGACGATCTTCGCGTCCGGGTTGCCGAATGCGTACAGGTATACGTCCACCGACGGGGTGTCCGGTGACAGGTGGGCCAGCCGCACCCAGCCGGTTGACTGCGCGGACGCCGACCCCGGCAGGCTCAGCAGCGCCGCCGCCGCGCATAACCCGGCGATCGCGAGCATGCGGCAGCGAGTGGTTCGATCCATATTTCCCTCCCTCGACGAGCACGTGGCCGCAGCGTGTTGACCGTTGCTGGTCGAGCCACCCCGGCCAGGAACCGGCCACCCGATCGCCGAGTTCGGGTAACCCTCTGAAAACCGGAGCCGCCCCATTATTCCGATCACGGCCGCCGCGGGTAGCCGGAACGCGGCAACTTTCTTCCTCAAGCCTGGCTGCGCCGGGTCAGCCGTACTCCCGTTCCATCGCCGCACCGGCCAACTGGGTGCAGGCCCGGAAGCAGCGCGCCGCGACCACCATGTCATCCAGCTCAAAACCCACCCGGCGCGGCGTGACCAGATCCACGTCCGGGATCTGGGTGGCCGCGTCGGCCAGGTGGGTGGCGTGGAACTCGATCTCGAACCGCCACCGCCCGGTCACCGGCTCGGCCCGGCCAGCGAGCCGGGCCGCTCTGATAGCCGCCGCGTCGATCTCGGCCGCGGTCACGCTCGGATGCCGGCAGATCGCGGCGTACCGGCTCACGCTGGTCTTGACCACAACGGTCTCCGCCGCCGGGGCGTAGCCGGCGGCGTCGGCGCAGGTCTGCTCGTCCCCGGTGACCAGCACCACCGGCACCCCGAAGGAGCCGGCCAGCAGCGCGTTCAGCCGGCCCTCGCTGGCCGGTTCACCATTGATCCAGAGCCCGGTCAGCACCGCGCCCAGGTAGGTATGAGCGAGCACTCCGGGCTCGCCGGCGCCCGCGTGATAGCCGACGAACGCGACCGCATCCGCTTCGGCGACGCCGTCCATCATGCCCAGCGGCTTGTGCCGGCCGGTCAGCATTGCCGCCCGCGGGTCGAGGTCTTCGAGCAGGATGTTGCGCATCGTCGAGTGCGCCTCGGTGACCAGTACCTCGGTTGCGCCGCCGGCGAAGAAGCCGGCGATCGCGGCGTTGACGTCCGAGGTCAGCATCCGGCGGAACCGCTGCCATTGCTCGGTGCCGGGCACGACGTCGTCCGGCCAGGTCACCCCGGACGCGCCCTCCATGTCCGCCGAGATCATTACCCGCATCGACACATCCCTTCGGTCAGACCGGATAGCGGGCCGGCGTCGGCGCACGGCAGCCGGGGTACGGCCCGTGGCTAGGACACCAGCACGATCTTGCCGGTGACCCGGCCGGTCTCGCTCAGCTCGTGCGCCTTGCTCGCGTCGGCCAGTGGCAACACGGTGGCCACGAGCACCCGCAGCTGGCCGCGCTCGACCAGATCGGTCAGCGCGGCCAGACCGGCGTGGTCGGGCTCCACCAGAAAGTCGACGACCCGAACGTGCCGACGGTCGGCCTCCGCGCGCAGCTGGTCGTCGACATCGCTGGCCGCGAGCACCGCCATCCCGCCAGACCGAAGCGCGGGGAGCGAGTCCAGCGCGGTGGTGCCGCCGACCAGGTCGAGGACCAGATCCAGGCCGTCGATTTCAGCCGCGACCTCGGTGGTCCGGTAGTCGATCATTTCGTCCGCACCCAGCCCGCGGACCAGTTCGTGCTTGGCCGCGCTGGCGGTGCCGATCACGTATGCGCCGCACGCCTTGGCGATCTGCACCGCGAGGTGACCAACTCCCCCGGCCGCGGCATGGACCAGGACCCGCTGACCCGCTTGGACGTCCGCGGTGTCGACCAGGATCTGCCGTGCGGTCAGCCCGGCCAGCGGCAGCCCGGCCGCCTCGGTCGCCGGCATCCCGGGGGGAATACGGGTGAAGTGCCGGGACGGTCCGGTGACATACTCGGCGTAGCCAGCGGCCAGCCGCGGGAACCTCGGCATTCCGAGCACCCGGTCGCCCGGTACGAACCTGGTGACCCCCTCCCCGACCTCCTCGACCAGGCCGGCCACATCCCAGCCCACCGTGAACGGCAGCGGATCGTCGTGGTACGTACCGTGCCGGCGGATCTGCCAGTCCACCGGGTTGACCCCGGCGGCGTACACCTTGACCAGGATCTCGGTCGGACTGGGCCGCGGCCGGTCAACCGTCGTGACGTACAGCACCTCGGGGCCGCCGAGAGCGTCTTGAACAACGATGCGCATGACCACGTATCGTCGCCGACCCCGACGCCCAGCGTCGACTTTCCAGACCAGTGCGAATGAGATGAGATAGGCGCCTCAGGTGCGCGCGCGGAGGGTGTTGGGCGGACATGGTTCACGAGGTCCGGGGTGTGGTGGCCCACACCAATGGGGCGCTGGTTGGCGTGGAGACGATCATGGTGCCGGATCCCGGCCCGGGTGAGGCGCTGGTCGACGTCCAGGCTTGCGGGGTCTGCCACACCGACCTGCACTTGCGCGATGGCGGCTTCGGGGATGGTTTCCCGTTCCTGCTCGGTCACGAAGCGGCGGGCACGGTGGCGGCCGTTGGCCCCGACGTGACCGAGGTCGCCCCTGGCGACTTCGTGGTGCTGCACTGGCGAACGGTCTGCGGCCGCTGCCGGTCCTGCCGGCGGGGCCGGCCATGGCATTGCTTCAACACCCGCAACGCAAGCCAGTCGATGACGCTGGCGGATGGGACCCGGCTGACGGCTGCGCTCGGCGTCGGCGGCTTCGCGGAGAAGACGCTGGTCGGCGCCGGCCAATGCACAAAGGTCGATCCGGCAATTGAACCGGAGGTGGCCGGGCTGCTGGGCTGCGGCGTGGCGACGGGGATCGGCGCGGCCATCAACACCGCGGCCGTGTCCCGCACCGACAGCGTGGCCGTCATCGGCTGCGGCGGCGTCGGCAACGGCGCGATCGTGGGCGCCCGGCTGGCCGGCGCGCACACCATCATCGGCGTGGACGTCGACTCGCGGAAGCTGGACTGGGCCACCGAGTTCGGCGCCACTCATGTGGTGAACGCCCGCGATTCCGATCCGGTGGAGGCGATTCGCGCGCTTACCCGCGGCCACGGCGCCGATGTCGTGATCGAGGCGGTGGGCCGGCCGGAGACGGTCAAGCAGGCGTTCTACGCGCGCGACCATGCCGGCACGGTCGTTCTGGTCGGCGTACCGAACCCGGACATGGTGCTGGAGCTGCCGCTCATCGACGTGTTCTTGCGGGGTGGCGCGATCACGGTGTCGTGGTACGGAGACTGCTTGCCCGCCCGCGATCTCCCGATGCTGACCGATCTCTACCTGCAGGGGCGACTTCCGCTCGACAAGTTTGTGACCGAGACGATCACCCTCGACGACGTCGAGATCGCATTCGACAAGATGCGCAGTGGCGCCGTACTGCGCTCTGTGGTGCGGATGTAGCCGGATCCGCCGCGCACTACCGTGGTGGCGTGACGGGTGGACGACCCCGCGGCGCAGGCCGGCCGCGCGAGTGGTCGCGGATGCTGCGCGATCCGCTGCTGCCCGGCGTCGAGGTACTGAAGGCGCATTTCGTGCGCTATCGGTACCCGCCGCACTGGCACGATGCCGTGTGCGTCGCGCTGGTGGGGCGTGGCGCGGCCGCATTCGCCTGCGCCCGCCGGCACTACCTGGCCCCGGCCGGCAGTGCTTTCGTTATCCCCGCGTACGAGATCCACACCGGCGAGCCGGCCGCCCCGGACGGGCTGGGCTATGACGTCCTCTACATCACTCCGGACCGGATGGCCGGCCTGCTCGAGGATGTGCCCGCGACGCTCGGCGGGCCGGCGATCGCCGACGTGGTCCACCGGCGGACCGCGGTGGCCGGGCCGCTGGCCGGATTCCACCGGGCGATGACCGAGCCGGCGGCGCCCCTGCAGCGGGAGCACGCGCTACTGGCCGGCGTGGTCGCGGTGGCCAGGGAGTTCAGCGCGGCCTCGGCCGCAGAACCGGCCGCCAACCGGCCCGAGCACCGAGCGGTCCAGCGGGCCAGGGACTACCTGCACGCTCATCCCACCGAGCCGGTGACGCTGCGTACCCTGGCCGAGGTGGCCGGGCTGAGCATGTACCGGCTGGCACGGACGTTCCGGGCCGAGGTCGGGATGCCGCCGTATGCGTACCAACTACAGCTGCGGGTCGCCGAGGCGAAGCGGCTGCTGGCCGCCGGGCGCCCGATCAGCCGGACCGCGATCGAGTGCGGCTTCTGCGACCAGGCCCACCTGACCCACCAGTTCAAGCGCTACGTCGGAGTCACCCCGGGCGCCTACCGGCGCGGGTCCTAGGCACCGAGTGCGTCCTTGGCCAGCTCCACCCCGGCGACCATGTTGACCAGCTTCTGGTAGGCGACCTCCCAGGTCCGGGTGCGCAGGCCGCAGTCCGGTACCACCTGCAGCCGCTCCGGGCCACCGAACACCTCGACCGCGTGCAGGATTCGGTCCCGGACCAGTTCGGGTGGCTCGATGAAGTCGCGGTGGATGTCCAGCACGCCAAGGCCGAGATGTGGCGCCGCTGGCAGGTCACGGAACCGTTTGATGATCCGGTAACCCGGTCGTGCCGCGTCGCCGACGCCGAGTTCGGTGCTGTCGTAGTTGGCGAAGCCGACCGTGTACTGCCGGCAGCCGGTCATCCGGCCGATGGTCGGGAAGAACAGGTCGTAGTCGGAGAAGCACAGGTGCGTGGTGAACGTCGCGTCCAGCCCGTGCACGCATGCATCGAAAGCCTCGGCCATCAGCGCGATCTCAGCCGGCACGGTGGAACCAGCCGGCTCGTCGATCTGGATCAGGCGCGCGCCTAGGCCGAGCAGCGCTTCCAGGTTCGGCCGCACCAGGTTGACCGCGATGTCCAGCACCAGCTCACGGCGCGCCTCCCGGCTCCGGGCGCGCCGCCCGGCCAGCGGTTCGCCGAGGTCGACCGCGGCTGCCGGGCGCTCGTCGAACGACCAGGCCGCCAGCGTGTACGGGCCGGTGACCGGGACCTTCACCGGCTTGTCCGCGACCCGGCGCAGCAGCCGGTACTCGTCGTTGTGAAACGGCGCCCGCAGGCCGACCGGACCGGTCACCGCGGCCTTCGAGTAGTACTTGTTGTCGAAGCTGCGGACGCTGCCGCGGAACTCGAACCCGGTCGCGTGTGCGGCCGCCCAGGCGTACATCTCGCTGCGCTGCTGCTCGCCGTCGTAGATCACGTCCAGCCCGGCCGAGGAGAAGAAGCGCAGACCGTAGCGGCTCGACCAGTTCCTGACCTCGGCGCGCTCCGCCGCGGTCAAGGGATCCCCGCTGCGCTCCGTCCGGCGCAACAGTTCCACCAGCTCGTGGTAATCCGAGACGCCGAGCCGTTCTCCCCAGCTCGCTGCGGCCTGGATGTCGGCCTCGTCGCACGGCCGGCCCGCGGCGGCCTTGACGCGCCAGCCGGGCTTGGCCAGCGAGCCGATCTCGTGGGTGAGTAGCGGTGTCAGCATCCCAGCTCCTCGCGTAGCTGCCGGGCGGCCGCTCCCAGCACCCGGACCTTCTGCTCGGCGACCGTCCTGGGCAGCAGCTCCAGGTCGCCGCCCGACGAGAGGAACAGCACCGGCGGTTGGGCGATCTCCAGTATCCGGCGGGCCAGGGCAACCGTGGCGGCCGCTGACTCCAGCCGGGAGGAGCGGCCGTCCAGGCAGCCGGCCAGCAGCCCGACCGGCCACGGACCGCGCAACGAATCGACATCGGTCTCGGTCAAATCCACCCCGACCGCGTCCACCGGCAGCTCGCGCAACCGGGTGACCAGCGGCCCGGCATCGCCGTAGTACCCGTGCACCACCACCCGGACACCGAGGTCGTCGGTGATCAACCGCAACGCTGCGTCCAGGTGCCGCCAGCTGTCCATGCCGACCGGCCGGGTGACCAGTGCGGGCTCCTGCAGGTGCAGCAGCGTCGCACCGGCGTCCCGCAGCTCCTCGGCGGCCGGCCGGAGCAGCTCGCGAGCCAGTCGCGGCATCAGCGCGTCCCGGTCGGTGTCCGGTTCGGCCAGCCGGGAGAACGTGTACGGGCCAGGCAGCAACCCGAGCTGGTTCCCGCCGGTCCCGGCCGGTCCCAGGTCGCCGGCCAGCCGAGCTGCGAACGCCGCTCGGTCCAGCTCGAGTGGGCCGGCAGCGATCGGCGCGCGGAAGAACGTATTCGTGTCGAACCAGCGAGTCAGCGGTCCGGTAGCCAGGCCCGGGCAGGCCTCGATCAGCGGGCGAAACAGATCGGCCCAGGACAGCCAACCGGAGGACTGGTAGTCGAGTCCGGCCTCCGCCTGCAACGCCAGGAATCCGGCCCGGTCCAGGTCGCGCTGCGCAGCTACCGCGGAGGCCGGCCGGCGGCCGCGGTCGGCGTCCCTGGTAGCCGCGACGAGCTCCTCCGAACGCGGGAAACTCCCGTGCACGTAGCAGGCGATTTCGGTCACGCGGCCAGCCTGTCGGTGACCGGTAGCGGCGTCTTGGACGTTCTTGCCGGCCCGCAGGAGAAACTGTGCGGATGGACGAGGCCCTGAACCTGCCCTCACCGTGCGTCATCGTGCTGGTGGGCCCGGGTGCGTCCGGCAAGTCGAGTTGGGCCGCGGCGCACTTTCCGGGCGACAGCATCGTGTCCAGCGACCGGCTGCGGGCACTCGCCGGCTCCGGCGAGCACGACATGGCCGCCAGCTCCGATGCGTTCGAGTTGCTCGAGCAAGTGGTCCGGATGCGGATCGGCCGCCGGCTTACCACCGTGATCGACACGCTCGGCCTGGACCCGGATCGCCGGCTGGCCTGGCGTGACCTCGCCGCCGGGTACGGCTTGCCGTGTGTGGTGGTCGCGTTCGACACGCCCGCCGAGGAATGCCGGGCCCGCAACCGGGTCAGGGAAGACCAGATCCCGGCCGCGGTTCTGACCAGGCAGCTGCGCGACTGGGCGAGCACGCGCGACCTGCTGGCGACCGAGGGCTACCACGCGGTGCTGCATCCGCAACCGGTTCGGGTGGTGCCCGAGGCATTCGTCGGTACCGGCGCGGCGGCTCGGCGCCAGCGAGAGCAGCCGGTCGGCTTGCAGTTCGGCCTGCAGATCGCGACGTTCGACTACACCGGAGGCGCGGCGGCAACCGCCGACACGCTGCGCCAGATCGCCGCAGCGGCCGAGGACGCGGGCTTCGACGCGATCTACGTGATGGATCATTTCCGGCAGATCCCGCAGGTCGGCCGCGCCTGGCAGGACATGCTGGACAGCTACACGACGCTGGCGTTCCTGGCCGCGGCGACGGAACGGGTGCGGCTGGCCACACTGGTCACCGGTGTCACGTACCGCAACGTGGCACATCTCGGCAAGATCATCGCTACGTTGGACGTGCTCAGCGGGGGCCGCGCCGGGTGCGGGCTCGGGCTGGCCTGGTTCGGTGCCGAGCACGCCGCCTACGGCTGGGACTTCCCGCCGGTGCCCGACCGCTACGACCTGCTCGAGGACGCGCTGCAGGTGCTGCCGATGCTGTGGGGCAAGGGCAGCCCGCCGTTCCGGGGCAAGGTGCTCAATGTGCCGGAGGCGATGTGTTATCCGCGTCCATTGCAGCAGCGGATACCGATCCTGCTCGGCGGCGGCGGGGAGCGGCGCACGCTGCGGCTGGCCGCGCAGTACGCCGACGCCTCGAACGTGTTCGGTAGCCCGGTCGCGGTCCGGCACAAGGCCGCGGTGCTCCGTACGCACTGTGTGGACGTCGGCCGTGATCCAGCCGAGGTTGCGATGACTCACCTGTCGACCGCGCTGGTCGGCACCAATGATGCGCACATCCGTGAGCTGGTGGACCGGCTCCGGTCACGCCGGCAAGACCCGGCGGCCTACGCGAACGCGGTGAATGCCGGCACGGTCGACGATCACATCGGGCGGTTCCGGGCGCTGGCCGACGCCGGCGCCAGCGAGGTCATGGTGCGGCTGCCCGACCTCGTCGATGCCGGACCAGTGGCGCGGATGGCGCCGGTGATTGCCGCGTTCCGCTGACCTCGGCCCGGCACCAGCAACAGAACCGACCCGAGCCGGACCTTGACGACTCCCCGTTGAGTAAGGAAACTTTCCTTACTCAAGCAAGCATGCCCGCCATAGCCGACGAGGCGGTGATCACCATACCTGGACCCAGCGGATCGGTGCCCGGCCAGCCGGCACTGCTGCGAGCGATCAACGACCGCGCCGCGCTGGAACTGCTTATCGCGTACGGTCCGCTGTCCCGCAGCCAGATCGGCCGGTTCACCGGCCTATCCAAGCCGACCGCCTCGCAGCTGCTCGCTCGGCTCGAGGATGTCGGGCTGGTCATCCCGGTCGGACCCCGCACCAGTGGGCGAACCGCTCAGCTGTATGAGGTGAATCCGGGCGCCGCCTATGTCGGGGCACTGGACGTCAGCGCGAGCCGCATCGAGATCGCGGTCGCCGACATCACCGGGCGGGTGGTCGCGCAACACACCCACCGCACCCCGGGCCGGGCCGGCGCGCAGGCCGTTCCTGCGGTCACCGCCGCGCTGGCCGCGGCGACCGAGATCGTCGAGCTCGATCCGGCCGATC
>DATAFN010000067.1:0-8638 GCA_036257435.1 Actinomycetes bacterium | reverse complement strand
GGCCGGTCGTGGTATCCGGTGCCGAACCCACACCCGTACACGCTGGCCGGCCGGGAAATCTACGTGCGAACTCCGGATGGCGACGTCGAGATCGGCGAATGCGGGTTGGCCCACCCAGACGTACTCACCGGGGCCGGCCTGCCGGCGACCGCAAGTGGATTGGCGATGGGGCTCGGCCTGGACCGGCTGACCATGCTGGCCAAGGGCATCGACGACATCCGGCTGCTGCGGTCCACCGATCCGCGAGTCGCGGCGCAGCTGACCGATCTCGAACCGTACCGGCCGGTCTCGGCGATGCCTGCGGTGCAACGGGACCTGTCGCTCGCGGTTGCCGCCGATCTGGACCCGGAGCTGCTCGGCGACCGGGTCAGGGAGCTGCTCGGCGCCGATGCGGCGGTAGTCGAAGAGGTCAGCGTGCGCAGTGAGACCGGCTACCAGGATCTCCCGAAGTCCTCTCGGATCCGGATGGGCCTGCGACCCGGCCAGAAGAACGTGCTGCTGCGGGTCGTCCTGCGTGATCTGGACCGCACGCTGACCGCGGCCGAGGCCAACGCGGTGCGCGACCGGATCTACGCCGGACTGCACGAAGGGAGCACGCACGAGTGGAGTCAGCCGTCCCGGTAGGTACGGTTCCGGCATGCGCCTGCGCGGACGTGTCGCGGTCGTAACCGGCGCCAGCCGAGGCGGCGGGCGCGGGATCGCCCGCGTGCTCGGCGACGAAGGCGCGACCGTGTATGTAACCAGCCGCTCGACCCGAGATGGCGGCGGCCCGACCGGGCGGCCGGAGACCATCGAGCAGACTGCCACCGAGGTGACCGAACGCGGCGGGCACGGTGTCCCGGTCCGGTGCGACCACACCGACGACGGACAGATCGTGGCGGTGTTCGAACGCGTGCGAGCCGAAGCCGGCCGTCTCGACCTGCTCGTCTGCAACGCTTGGGGTGGCTACGAGCTCGGTATGGACTACCAGCCGTTCTGGACGCTGGATCCGGCCCAGCTCGACCTCATGCTGGCGGCCGGCCTGCGGGCGCACCTGCTCACCGTGCAGCGGGCCGGCCCGCTGCTGACCGCCACCCGGGGTGGCCTGGTCGTGCTCACCACCGCACCGGTCGGGCCGGAGTTTCACGGTCACTTGTACTACGACGTGGTCAAGACCGCGATCAACCGGATCCCGGTCGGCCTGGCCGCGGATCTGCGCCCGTACGGTGTGACCGCGCTCGCGGTGGCGCCGGGCTGGATGCACACCGAGCGGATGGATCTCACGCCCGAGCAGGCGGCACAGACCGAGTCGACCGAGTTCGTCGGCCGCGCGATCGCGGCGCTCGCGGCCGATCCGGACGTGGCACGGCACTCGGGCAGTGTGCGCACGGTGGTCGAACTGGCCGCCGAGTACGGCTTTACCGACCTCGACGGAAGCAGAATGAGCCAGTGGTGGACGCGCTACCTGGCTCGCTGAGCGGCCCCGGACCGCGTACCTAGCCAAGGCCCAGGCCGCGTGTCTAGCTGAGGCCGTGCGCTACTCGCAGGAGTGCGTCGAGGTCGTCGGGCTGCTCGCAGTCGGCGGCGACCCGATTGGGCTGCACCCAGCCGCATCGAGCGCAGCGATGGATCAGCATCTGGCCCTTACCGGGCCGGTAGTCGAGTGCCACCGGGCACATGAGGCCCCCGCAACCGGCGGACCGGTCGCCCGGCCTGCCGTCCACATGCTTGGAGTACAGGCAGGCCGGACAATGGTTGCGGTAGCTTCCGTTGGTCAGCGGTATCACGGCGATACCGCAGTTCTCGCAGGTGAAGCCCCGATTCTGGGCGGCTCTGGTGATGGCTGTGCCTCCGGGTTGAAGGGATCTTCAACTCGGGGCGCAGGGTTCCGTGTGCTCTTCCCGAAGGACCCAGGCTTGGCTGGACGAGGGACCGATTCACCGCCGTTCCTCTTGGGTCGGCGATTACTTCCGGTTCCAACTTCATCGGGGCTTGTCGCATCCCCGAATCCGGACCACGACCGAGGTTGTGGATTTGTCTCGGCCACTGTGAAGCAGGAAACCCCACTTCCCACCGGTAGGTGTCACTCCAGCCGCACTGGCGTTGGCGTCGTCCCCTGTCAGCCGGTCACCGTTGCCGGACAACGCTTGCAGTCCACCCTCACCTCCTCACGAGGTAGGCCTGCCGGCATTGAATCCCTCGCCGGACCTGCCGGCAACAGATTTCGGGACCGTCCAGCCGTAATCAGGCCACGCAGTCGCCACCCGTCTCGACTATGGCGCCGAGAAGTTGATCAAGTGGGCGTTCGTGGGTGGCTAAAGGCGGATTTGTCTGGCGCGGGTTTCCCGTTGGTCAACTTCTCGACGCCAGAGTCGGAATTGCGGCCTTCCGCGCCGCATCAGCCGCCGTGCGCAAGCGCGACCGCCGCGGCGACCAGGGCGGCGTTGTCCGGCGCAACCGAACCGTCAGGTAGCACCAGCGTGTCCTCGAGCCCGATCCGCGTGTCCAGGCCGAGCCGTAGCGCCTCCCGGAGCACCGGCCAGCTGGCCGAGCCGGCACCGTGCAGCAGCACCGGCGGCCCGTCCGCGGGCAGCGCGGCCAGCACCGCGTACGCGTTCTGCACGGCAGCCGGGGCCGCGGTGTCCACGCATTCCACCAGAATCCGCAGGCATGGCACCGGCCAGCGGAGGTAGTCCGGCAATGCCGCCGGCCACCACACCCCCGCCTCCACCCCGACGCCCAACTCAGCCAGCGCCAGCGCGACCTCGGCGGCGCCGGACTCGTGCACGTTCACCGACGCGAAGTCCGGTAGCACGCTCCACGATCGGATTGCCGCCAGCCGAGCGGGCGGCGAGGGCTCGATCCAGGCCCCGGTACTGACCCCGATCGGTAGGCCCGGACACCTCTCGCCGATCGCCGCAACCGCTGCAGACACCGCCCAGCCGGCAAGCGTCTCCGCGCCGGAGTCGTCCCGTGGATGGATGTGCACCGCCGCCGCCCCGGCATCAGCAGCCGCCCGACCCGCCGCCGCGAGCTCATCCGCACTCAGCGGCACCCCGGGATGCTCGCGCCGATCCCGGCTCCCGTTCAGGCAGGCCTTGATCACCGAAGGACCGCGCCAATGAGCACGCTCAGCTGGTCCGCGACACGACCAGGTCGCACAGCGCGGCCAGGGCCCGCCGGGCCGAGATGTCCGGCAGCGGCGCCAGCACCGCACGCGCGTCGTCGGCCCAGCGCCGGGCATCCGCCCTGGCCAGCTCCATCCCTCGATTCGACCGCAGCAGCGCCAGCGCCTCCGCGTGCTCGGCGTCGTCGGTCACCCCGCCCGCCAGCAGCCCACGCAGCCGGGCATCGGCCGGATCGGCAGCGGCGAGCATGTGCAGCACCGGCAGCGTCGGGATCCCCTCGCGCAGGTCGGTGCCCGGCGTCTTGCCCAGGTCGTCGGAGTCGCTGGCCACATCGAGCACGTCGTCGGCCAGCTGGAACGCGACCCCGATCCGCTCCCCGAACTGGGTGAGTAGGTCGATGGTAGGCTCCGGCGCCCGGGACAGCAGCGCGCCGAACCGCGCGCAGGTCGAGATCAGCGAGCCGGTCTTGTCGGCGACCACGGTCAGGTAGTGCTCGAGCGCATCCTCGCCGGCTCCGGGCCCCACCGTCTCCCTGATCTGACCAGAGACCAGCCGCTCGAAAGTCCGTGCCTGGATCCGCACCGCATCCGCGCCGAGGTCGGCGAGCAGGTCGGAGGCCCGGGCGAACAAGAAGTCACCGGTGAGGATCGCGACCGAGTTGTCCCAGCGCGAGTTCGCCGAGGGTGCACCGCGCCGCAGCGTCGCCTCGTCCATCACGTCGTCGTGGTAAAGCGTGCCGAGGTGGGTCAGCTCCACTACAACCGCGGCCGGCACCACACCCGGCGCGTCCGGATCGCCGAACTGCGCGGCCAGCAGCACGAGCAGCGGCCGGAACCGCTTGCCGCCCGCATCGGCCAGGTGCCGGGCCGACGAGTTGAGCAGCGGGAAGTCGCTCTTGATGGAGTCACGCAGCAGTGTCTCTACCGCCTCGAGGCCCGCCCGCATGTCAGCGTCCAGCACCGGATCGACCGAGCTGACATCGAACGGGCTGCTCACGGCGCTGGCCTTTCTGCTGAACCGACGGCGCTACCGGACGAACGGCCCGATCCCGTTGGCCAGATCAAGGACCGGCTGCGGGTAAACGCCGAGGAACACGGTAACCGCCACCCCGATGGTGACCGCAACCACTGTGAGCACACTCGGGAACGCGACGGTCGGAGCGCTGAGCGGCGGATCGGAGAAGAACATCAGCACGATCACCCGGACGTAGAAGAACGCGGCGATCGCGCTGGACACCAACCCGATCACGACCAGTGGCGTGGCACCACCGTCCATCGCGGCCAGGAACACGCTGTACTTGGCGGTGAACCCGCTGGTCAGCGGGATTCCGGCGAACGCCAGCAAGAACAGCGCGAAGATGCCGGCCACCAGCGGCGACCGCTTGCCGAGCCCGGCCCACCGGGACAGGTGCGTCGCCTCCCCACCGGCATCGCGGACCAGCGTGATCACGGCGAACGCCCCGAGCGTGACGAATCCGTACGCCGCCAGGTAGAACAGCGTGGCGGACAGCCCGGCAGCGCTCGTCGCCACCAGACCGGTCAGGATGAAGCCGGCATGCGCGATCGAGGAGTACGCGAGCATCCGTTTCATGTCGGTCTGGGTGATGGCCACGATGCTGCCGATCAGCATGGTCAGGACCGCCACCGCCCACATCGCCGGCCGCCAGTCCCAGCGCATGTCGAAGAACGCGACGTAGAACACCCGCACCAAGGCACCGAACGCGGCCACCATGGTCGCTGCCGCCATGAAACCGGTGATCGGAGTAGGCGCGCCCTGGTAGACGTCCGGCTTCCAGACGTGGAACGGCACCGCTCCGATCTTGAACAGCAGGCCGACCCCAAGCAGCGCCATGCCGATGAGGAGCAACGCATCGGTCCGGCCGGCGGCGAGCACGGTCTCGCACTGACCGCCGATCGCGCTCGCATCGCAGTGTCCGGACACCGCATCGGCGATCCCGGACAGCCGTACCGTCCCGGCGTAGCCGTACAGCAGGGCGATCCCGTACACGAAGAACGCCGAGGAGAACGCGCCGAGCAGGAAGTACTTCAGCGCCGCCTCCTGGGAGAGCAACCGCCGGCGGCGGGCCAGCGCGCAGAGCAGGTACAGCGGCAGGGAGAGCACCTCGAGCGCCACGAACATCGTGATCAAGTCGTTGGCGACGACGAACATCAGCATGCCGCCGACCGCGAACATCATCAACGGGAACACCTCGGTCTGGGTGATCCCGGCCCGCGTCGCGGCTCGCTCCGCCGCGGAGCCGGGCACCGCCGAGGCCTGCGCCACAAACGGCTCCTCGCCGTCCGCTCCGCGCTCGGCGGCAAGCAACACCGCGACCAGGGACAGCGCCAGGATCAGCCCCTGCAGGAACAGCCCCGGTCCGTCGATCCCGATGGCGCCAACAGCCGCGACGTGCTGGGTGCCGCGCAGCCCATCCCAGATCCCGGGCACGCCGACGATCCACAGCAGCGCAGCCAACAACGTGGTGATCGCCACCACCAGGTGCAGAACGCGCCGGGCGGACCTGGGCAGGAACGCCTCGATCAGCACGCCCAGGATGGCCGCGCCGAGGACGATGAGCATCGGCGCCAGCTCAGCGTATTCAAAGGACGGCGCGCTGATCTCGTTCTGCATCGTGAGCGTGGACAGCGAGGTCACGGCTGCACCCCCTCCAGATGAGCCGAGGTGTCCACGGTGGGCTGCGGGTCGGTCACGCCAACGTGTTCGAGCGTCCCGGACACCGCCGGATTGATCACGTCGAGCACCGGCTGCGGGTAGAAGCCGAGCGCCACGATCACCGCGAGCAGCGGTACCACCGCCCACAGCTCCCGCCGGTTCAGGTCACCGAGCCCGTGCGCCCGGCCGGCCACCGGCCCATTCATCGCGCGCTGATACAGCCACAGCACGTAGACCGCGGCCAGGATCATGCCGAGCGCGGCCACCACCGCCGCCACCTCGTAGCGCGTGAACGTGCCGACCAGGACCAGGAACTCGGACACGAACGGGGACAGCCCGGGAAGCGACAGCGTGGACAGTCCGGCGATCAGGAACGAGCCGGCCAGCACCGGCGCGACCGACTGCACTCCGCCGTAGTCGGCGATGAGCCGGGAACCGCCACGAGATATCAGGAAGCCGGCGATGAGGAACAGCGCGGCGGTGGAGAAACCGTGGTTGACCATGTAGAGGGTCGAGCCGGACTGCGCCTGCGTGGTGAATGCGAACACGCCTAGCGCGATGAAACCGAAGTGGCTGATCGAGGTGTAGGCAATCAGGCGTTTGATGTCGGTCTGACCGATCGCCAGCAGGGCACCATACAGAATCCCGACCACCGCCAGGACGATGACCAGCGGAGTGAAGTATCTCGACGCGGCCGGGAACAGCAGCAGGCAGTACCGCAGCATGCCGAACGTGCCCACTTTGTCGAGCACGCCGACCAGCAACACGGCGCTGCCCGGAGTCGCCTCGGCGGCCGCATCCGGCAGCCAGGTGTGGAACGGCACCAGCGGCGCCTTGATCGCGAACGCGATGAAGAAGCCGGCGAACAGCAGCTTCTCGATTACCGGGTCGATCTCCAGCTGGCCGTTCTGGATCGCCCCGGCCAGGGTCGTGAGGTCGAACGTGCCGACGCCGAGCTGGTCCTTGGCCACGACGAAGAGCCCGATCACCGCGGCCAGCATGAGCAGCCCGCCGAACAGGCTGTAGAGCAGGAACTTCACCGCCGCATAGGAACGGCGCACGCCACCGTAGCTGCCGATCAGGAAGTACATCGGGATCAGCATCGCTTCGAAGAAGACGTAGAACAGGAAGACGTCGGTGGCCGCGAACACCCCGACCATCATCGTTTCGAGCACCAGTATCAGCGCGAAGAACGTGCGCACCGGGCGCTTGGGCGGCAGGTCCCCATCGGCCGAGGCCGCGATCACGACCGGGTTGGCGTCGTGCCAGGAGGCCAGGATCACGATCGGCACCAGGATCACCGCAAGCGCGATGAGCACCAGTGCGATCCCGTCCACGCCGACCGCGTAGCTCACCCCGAAGTCGGGGATCCACTGGTGTTTCTCGACGAACTGGAGGCCGGGCGCACCGGTATCGAACTGGGTCGCCATCGCGATCGCCAGCCCGGCGGTGACCACCGAGAACAGCAGCGCGAGTTGCTTGGCCAGGGTCGGTCGGCTCCTCGGCGCGAGCATGACCGCGATCGCGCCGACCAGCGGGACCACGCCGATGACGGTGAGCCAGGGAAAGTCGCTCATGACCTACAGCCTCACCAGGAGCAGGGCCACGACCACCAGGGCCGCGCCGCCAAACATCGACAGTGCGTACGTGCGCACGAAGCCGGTCTGCAACCGGCGCAGCCGGCCGGACGAGCCACCGATCAGCGCGGCCAGCCCGTTGACCAGGCCGTCCACCCCGCGGTTGTCGAGGAAGACCAGCAGCCGGGTCAGGTACTGGCCGGGGCGCATGAACATGGCCTCGTTGAACGCGTCCCCGTACAGATCTCGCCGGGCCGCGCGGGTCGCCAGCGAGGCGGGGGCCGGGGCGGTCCGGGGCACCGGCCGGCGGCCGTACTGCAGGTAGGCAAGCAGCAGCCCGACGGCGACCACGGCCAGGATCATCGCCATGAGCGTGGTCGGGCTCAGTACCGCCTCCTCGACCGGCGGCTCGCCGACCACCGGAGCCAGCCAGTTGACGAACCGGTCGCCCAGCGCCAGGAACGCGCCGGCACCGACCGAGCCGATCGCGAGCAGCACCATCGGTCCGGTCATCGAGCGAGGTGACTCGTGCGGATGCGCATCCGCGGCCCAGCGCCGCTCGCCGAAGAACGTCATGAACATGACCCGGGACATGTAGAACGTGGTGATCCCGGAGGCGAGCAGGGCGGCCCCGCCGACAATCCAGCCGCGCGTCCCACCGGCGTTGAAAGCCGCCTCGATGATGGGGTCCTTCGCGTAGAAGCCGGACAGTGGCGGGACGCCGATGATGGCCAGGTACCCGAGCCCGAACGTGATCGCGGTGATCGGCATCGCTCTGGCCAGACCACCGTAACGGCGCATGTCCACCTCGTCGTTCATGCCGTGCATGACCGAACCGGCGCCGAGGAACAGCCCGGCCTTGAAGAAGCCGTGGGTGAGCAGGTACATGATCGCCAATGCATACCCAGCGGGGCCCAGGCCGGCGGCCAGCACCATGAGGCCGATCTGGCTCATCGTGGAGGCGGCCAGCGCCTTCTTGATGTCGTCCTTGGCGCAACCGATGATCGCGCCGAACAGCAGGGTGACCGCGCCGACGGCCAAGACCGCGGTCCGCGCGTCCGCGGACAGGTTGAAGATCGGGCTGGCTCGGGTGATGAGGTATACCCCGGCGGTCACCATGGTCGCCGCGTGGATCAGCGCGGACACCGGGGTGGGGCCCTCCATCGCGTCCCCAAGCCAGGATTGCAGCGGCACCTGGGCCGACTTGCCGCAGGCGGCGAGCAAGAGCAACAGGCCGATGGCGGTGAGGGTTCCTTCACCGAGGTTTGGTGCGGCCGAGAA
>DATAFN010000051.1:0-13026 GCA_036257435.1 Actinomycetes bacterium | reverse complement strand
GGCGCCGAGGCCAAGAACGCGCTTGGTCGCACCCCGGGCAATGTCGTGGCGGTCCGGCCGCTGAAGGACGGCGTCATTGCCGACTTCGAGACCACCCAGCGCATGCTGCGCTACTTCATTCAAAAGGTGCACACGCGGCGGAGACTGGTCCGGCCCAGGGTCGTGGTCTGCGTACCCAGCGGCATCACCGGGGTCGAGCGTCGAGCAGTGATCGAGGCGGCCGGCCAGGCCGGGGCGCGCACCGTGCACATCATCGAGGAGCCGATGGCGGCCGCGATCGGCGCCAATCTGCCGGTGTCCGAAGCGACCGGAAACATGGTTGTGGACGTCGGCGGTGGGACGACCGAGGTCGCGGTCATCTCCTTCGGCGGCATCGTCACCGCCGAGTCGATCCGGGTCGCCGGCGACGAGATGGACAACGCCATCACGACCTGGGTTAAGAAGCAGCACTCGCTGTTGCTCGGCGAGCGCACTTCCGAACAGATAAAGCTGCAGCTTGGCTCCGCCTATCCGCAGCCGGACGAGTCCCAGGCCGAGATTCGCGGCCGCGACCTGGTGTCCGGTCGCCCGAAGACCGTCGTCCTGACCGCCGACGAGATACGCAAGGCGCTCGAAGACCCGGTCAACGCCATCCTCGATGCGATCATGGCCACACTGGACCGGTGCCCACCTGAGCTAGCCGGCGACCTCATGGATCGGGGCATCGTGCTCACCGGTGGCGGCGCACTGCTCACCGGGCTGGACGACCGGATCAGGAACGAGACCGAGATGCCGGTCATCGTGGCCGAGAACCCGCTGGAATCGGTCGCTCTCGGCGCCGGGAAGTGCGTCGAGGACTTCGACGTCCTGCAGCGGGTGCACGTCAGCGGCGTCCGCTACTAGACCCGGGAGCGGCCGTGCAGCCGACGGAGGATCGCCGTGCGCGTCGCGTCCTCGCCGTGCTGCTCGCCGTCTCGTTCGCGCTGATCACGCTCGAGGCCCGGAACCCGAACTCGCCGCCGATTGCGGCCATGCGAGACCTCGCCGCTTCGGTGTTCGGACCGCTGCAGCAAGGCGCGACCGTCGTGGTCAGCCCGGTCGACGACCTACGCGAGCGAATCGGGAACAGCAAGCCGCTGTCCGCCGAGGTCGAGCGGCTACGCACCGAGAACAGCGACCTGCGCCGGCAACTGTCGGCATCCGCGGTGAACCAGGCCGAGGTCGGTGGACTGAGCAGGCTGCTGCAAGTGGCCGGCACCGGCCGGTACCGGATCGTGCCGGCGCGGGTGATCGGGATCGGGCCGGCGCAGGGACTGGCCCGGACCATCACCGTGGACGCGGGCCGCTCTGACGGACTGCGGCCGGAGCTGACCGTCATCAATGGCGACGGACTGGTCGGCCGGGTGCTCGCCGCCGGTTTGCACAGCTCGACGGTGCTGCTGACCGTCGACCCGAGCCTCGCGGTCGGGATCCGGATGGAAGGTAGCCGGGAGATCGGCGTGGCCACCGGCACCGGAGGCGCGGTGCTCATTCTCCAGCTGCTCAACCCGCAGGCCCGGCTGTATCCGGGCGACCGGCTCGTCACATTCGGCTCGACCGCCGGCCGTCCGTACGTGCCCGGCGTGCCGGTCGGCGAGGTGGTCTCGGTGACGAGGGCCGCCGACGGCGCGAGCCGGACGGTCGAGGTCCTGCCGTACGTGCGGTTCACCAGCCTCGATGTGGTCGGGATCGTCGTCGAGCAGCCCAGGCGGGATCCGCGGGACGCGGTCCTGCCCGGCCGGGACGGAAAGCTCCGATGAGTCGCAACGCGCCGCCTGGCCGGCCCGCCTCCCGCACCGAGCGGCAGGGCCGGATGGGCGCTTTCGCGATTTTGGCCGCGATCGGGTTGATCGTCGCGGCCGCGGTCATCCAGGTCTCGATCCTGACCAGGTTGCCGCTGCCCGGCGGTACCGCCGACCTGGTGCTGCTGGTGCTGATCGGAATCGCCCTGGCGCGCGGACCGCAGACCGGCGCGCTGGCCGGTTTCGGTGCCGGGCTGGTGGTCGATCTGATGCCGCCGGCCGACCACGGCGTGGGCCACTACGCGTTCGTGCTGTGCCTGGCCGGCTACCTGCTCGGCATGCTCGGGCGGCGAGTGGTCGTCGATACCACGGTCGGCATCATGACGATCACCGCGGTGACCGCAACCGGTGCGTTCCTTGGCTTTGCCGCAATCGGCGCGCTCACCGGCGATCCGCGGGTGACCTGGCCCGCGGTCGTCCGCCTGCTTCCGTCGGTGGTCCTCTACACGACCGCGCTGGCACCGCTGGTTGCCCGTCCGGTGCTCGGCGTCTTCCGCTCCGAGTCGCACAGCGAGTTCGGCGCCGTGATCACCGCTCGCCGGGCGCACCGGCTCAAGCCGTTGGCCCGCCGCCAGGAGTGGTGGCAATGAGCGAGCGGACCCGGCGGCGGCTGGTCGTAGTCCAGGTGCTGATTCTGTCGCTCGTCGTCACGCTGGCCGGCCGGCTGTGGCAGTTGCAGGTGGGGTCGGGGGACAGGTACGCCCGCGCCGCTACCGACAACCTGGTCAGGGAGGTGGTGGTCCCAGCGATCAGAGGGCTGATCCTGGACTCCGCGGGCCGGCCGCTGGTGGCCAACCGGACCACCATGGTGGTCTCGGTCGATCGGAGCGTGCTTGATCGGCAACCCGATCGGGGCGCCGCCGTGCTGGTCCGGCTGGCCCGCTTGTTGCGGGTCGACCAGGCGGAGCTGGCCAACCGGATCAGACTGTGCCGACCCGGTGTCGGCCGGCCGTGCTGGAACGGCTCGCCGTACCGGCCGGTCCCGGTCGCGACCGACGTCGACAAGCGGGTGGCGTTGCAGGTGCTGGAGCGGGCCGAGGACTACCCGGGGATCACCGCCCAGCTCGAGCTGGTTCGCGACTATCCGCGGCCGGCCGGCGCCAATGCGGCGCACTTGCTCGGCTACCTCGGGCCGGTCACCGAGGCCGAGGCCGCGCACAGTGACGCGCTCGGCCTGCGCGACCTGATCGGGCGGGCCGGGTTGGAGCGGCGGTACGACCGGTACCTGCGCGGCACCTCCGGCACCAGGTATGTCGCGGTCGACCATCTCGGCCGGGTGGTGCGGACGCTTCGCGAGACTCCCCAGATCCCCGGCAGCCACCTGGTCACCACGATCGACGCGCGCGTCCAAAGGGTCGCCGAGCAGGCGCTGCGAGAGGCCATGCACCGGGCCCGCACGACGCCGGACTACAAGGACCGGTTGTTCAAGGGTGACTCCGGCGCAGTGGTCGTGCTGGACGTCACCGACGGGTCGATCATCGCGATGGCGAGCTGGCCGACCTACGACCCGGCCGACTGGGTGGGCGGTATCTCGGCAGCGGAGTACCGGTACCTGACCAGTGCGAAGGCCGGGTATCCGCTGGTCGGCCAGGCGTTCCAGGGCGGTGCCCCACCCGGGTCCACATTCAAGCCGATCTCTGCAGCCGGCGCCGCCAAGGCCGGCTACAACCTGAACGCGGGCTACGGCTGCACCAGCTCGTTCCAGGTCGGCGACCGCGAGTTCAAGAACTTCGACTCGCTGGCCTACGGCCCGATCTCGGTCGCCTACGCGCTGCAGGTCTCCTGCGACACCGTGTTCTACCGGATCGCGTACGACATGTGGATCAAGGACGGCGGTTACCGGCCGGTCGACCACCCGAAGGATCCGATGTTCGCGATGGCGCGTGAGTTCGGGTTCGGCAAGCGCACCGGCGTCGACCTGCCGAACGAGTCGCCGGGCCGGGTGCCGGACCGGGCCTGGAAGCTGGCCTACTGGCAGGCGACCAAGGACGAGCTGTGTCGTCGGGCGAAGACCGGATACCCGGAGCTTGCCAGGACCGACCCGGCCAGGGCGGCGTTCCTGACCCGGTTCGCCGCGGAGAGCTGCACGCAGGGCTACCAGCTGCACGTCTACGACGCGATCAACTTCTCCATCGGCCAGGGCGACCTCATGCTCACCCCGCTGCAACTGGCTAGGGCATACGCGGCGATCGCCAACGGCGGCACGCTCTGGCGACCCCGGATCGGTAAGGCGATCATCGGTCCGGACGGCAAGGTGATCAAGAAACTGGCGCCCCAGAAGACCGGTCGGGTCGGTGTACCGCCGTCGGACCTGCGGTACATCCGCGAGGCCCTGGTCGGTACCGCGCTGAACGGCACCGCGCGCGGTGTGTTCAGCGGCTGGCCGCTGGACGAGTACCCGGTCGGGTCGAAGACCGGAACCGCCGAGGTATTCGGTAAGCAGCCCAGGTCGTGGTTCGCCGCGTTCGGCCCGGACAACAAACCGCGCTACGCGATCGTGATGACGGTGTCGCAGGGCGGCACGGGATCGGGCACCTCGGGCCCATCGGTGCGGAAGATCTTCGAGGCGCTGCTCGGGCTGGGGGAGTACCAGCAGGCGGTGATCGCCGACGGGCCGCCGACGGCGCTGCCGAAGATGCGCCGGGACGGCTCGTTCGCACCGCCGGCCCGGCGGGGCGGCCGATGACCGATCTCGGCTACCTGATGCGGCGGGAGTTCCGGCCCCGCTCGCTCGCGCCGGCCCGGCGGATTGCCGTGCTCGCCCGGCTGGACTGGGTGTTGCTGGCCGCGGTGCTGCTGCTGGCCTCGGTGGGTTCGCTGCTTGTGTGGTCGGCCACCCGAGTCAGGCTGGAGCGGGCCGGCGAGCCGACCGACCAGTTTCTGCAACGGCATCTGTTCACCGTGGCACTCGGCCTAGTGCTGTGCGCGCTCACGGCCAGGCTCGACTACCGCCGGCTGCGTGGTGGGGCGCCGGTCATCTACGGCATCTCGTTGATCGGGCTGCTGCTGGTACTCAGCCCGCTCGGTGTCACTGTCAACGGCTCGGACTCCTGGATCCGGGTGGCCGGGCAGTCCATCCAACCGTCCGAACTGGCCAAGCTGGCGCTGGTCATCATGCTCGCGGTCGTGCTGGCCGGCCTGCGGTTCGGCAATCGCAAGGGGCCTCCAAGTCGGGACGACGTGCTCAAGGCGCTTGCCCTGGCCGCGGTCCCGGTCGGGTTGGTCATCCTGCAGCCAGACCTCGGCACCGTGATGGTCATCGCGGTGATCGTCGTCGCGATGATCCTGATCTCCGGCGCCTCGATGCACTGGGTTGTTGCGCTCGGCGCGCTGGCCGCGCTCGGCGCCGTCGCGGTCGCGCAGCTGCACCTGCTCAGCCAGTACCAGCTGAACCGGTTCGCCGCATTCACGAACCCGGCGCTCGATCCGCAGGGCGCCGGCTACAACGCGAACCAGGCGCGGATAGCGATCGGCTCGGGCGGTCTGTTCGGGACCGGCCTGTTCGAAGGTACCCAGACCTCCGGACAGTTCGTGCCCGAGCAGCACACCGACTTCATCTTCACGGTGGCCGGCGAAGAGCTCGGCTTCGTCGGGGCCGGCGCGATCATCGTGCTGCTCGGCATCCTGCTGTGGCGGGCGTGCCGGATCGCGCTGCGGACCACAGACAACCTGGCCGCGCTACTGGCCGGCGGGATCGCCGTCTGGATCGGTTTCCAGATCTTCGAGAACATCGGGATGACGCTGGGCATCATGCCGATCGCCGGCTTGCCGTTGCCGTTCGTCTCCTACGGTGGCACCGCCATGTTTGCGAACCTGGCCGCGATCGGGATCCTGCAAAGCATCCATCTCCGCCGCCGCGAGGTGCCCGCGGCCACCACGCGCTCCTGACAACTGCGCCGCTGGGGTCCACCGGCGGGGGCAGGTACGCTTGTGACCTCACCGCGCGCTCGAGCGCGTGACCGCCCTGTCTGCCGGAGGGTTTTCCCGATGCCTGTCGAGTCGCTGTTCAGCCGGCTCGAGCCGCTTCTGCCGCTAGTGAGCAAGCCCATCCAGTACGTCGGCGGCGAGTTGAACTCGGTCAGCAAGGACTGGGACTCCGCCGATGTCCGCTGGTGCCTGATGTACCCGGACGCCTACGAGGTCGGGCTGCCGAACCAGGGTGTGCAGATCCTCTACGAGATCCTCAATGAGCGGCCGGGGGTGCTGGCCGAGCGGACCTACGCGGTCTGGCCCGACCTGGAGCGGCTGTTGCGGGAGCACCGGATCCCACAGTTCACGGTCGACTCGCACCGACCGGTCGGTGCGTTCGACCTGCTCGGCGTCAGCTTCGCCACCGAACTCGGCTACACGAACATGCTGACCGCGCTGGATCTGGCCGGGATCCCGCTGGCCGCCGCCGACCGTACCGACGATCACCCGATCGTGATCGCCGGCGGGCATGCCGCGTTCAATCCCGAGCCGATCGCGGCGTTCGTCGATGCCGCGGTGCTCGGTGACGGCGAGCAGGTGGTACTTGCGATCACCGAGGTGGTTCGGGAGTGGAAGGCCGAGGGTCGCCCGGATGGCCGGGACGAGGTTCTGCGCCGGCTCGCCGCATCCGGCGGGGTCTACGTGCCGAGGTTCTACGACGTCGACTACCTGCCGGACGGCCGGATCAAGCGGGTCGTGCCGAACCGGGTCGGCGTGCCGTGGCGGGTCAGCAAGCACACCGTGATGGACCTGGACCGGTGGCCGTATCCGGGTAAGGCGCTGGGCCCGCTCGCCGAGACCGTGCACGAGCGGTTCTCGGTAGAAATCTTCCGCGGTTGTACCCGGGGCTGCCGGTTCTGCCAGGCTGGCATGATCACGCGCCCGGTCCGGGAACGGTCTGTCTCGACCATCGGGGAGATGGTGCAGCGCGGGATCGCCGATACCGGGTTCGAGGAGGTGGGCCTGCTCTCGCTCTCCTCGGCCGATCATTCGGAGATCGGCGAGATCACCAAGGGACTGGCCGACCGGTACGAGGGCACGAACACCTCGCTCTCGCTGCCCTCCACTCGGGTCGACGCGTTCAACATCGATCTGGCCAACGAGCTCACCCGTAACGGCCGCCGGTCGGGGTTGACGTTCGCCCCGGAGGGCGGCTCGGAACGGCTGCGCAAGGTCATCAACAAGATGGTCAGTGAAGACGATCTGATCAGAACCGTGACGGCGGCGTACTCGCAGGGCTGGCGCCAGGTCAAGCTCTACTTCATGTGCGGGCTGCCGACCGAGACCGACGAGGATGTACTGGCGATCGCCGACCTGGCCCGCCGGGTGATCCAGACCGGCCGCATGGTGACCGGTCAGCGCGACATCAGGTGCACGGTCTCGATCGGCGGGTTCGTACCGAAGCCGCATACCCCGTTCCAGTGGGCTGCTCAACTCGATCACGTCACCACCGATGCGCGGCTTGCCAAGCTGCGGGACGCTATCCGCAGCGACCGCGCGTACGGCAAGGCGATCGGAATCCGCTACCACGACGGCAAGCCCGGGATCATCGAAGGCCTGCTGTCCCGCGGCGATCGGCGGGTCGGTGCGGTGATCGAGCAGGTATGGCGCGACGGTGGCCGGTTCGACGGCTGGAGCGAGCATTTCTCATATGACCGATGGCTGGCGGCGGCCGAGCGTGCGCTGGCCGGTACTCCGGTCGATGTGGACTGGTACACGATCCGGCAGCGCGAGTACGCCGAGGTGCTGCCCTGGGACCACCTGGATGCGGGCCTGGACCGGGACTGGTTGTGGGAAGACTGGCGGGACGCGCTGTCCGAGGTCGAGGTGGACGACTGCCGCTGGACGCCCTGCTTCGACTGCGGCGTGTGCCCGCAGTTGGGCACCGAGATCCAGGTCGGCCCTACCGGTCGGAAGCTGCTGCCGCTGACGCCGGTCGGAGCCGGCGGAGCCGGCGCGCACTGATGGCGCGCCAGCCGACCGGACCTCCGCCGGCCCCTGCGGTGCAGCGCTTGCGGATCAAGTACGCCAAGCGCGGCCGGCTACGCTTCACCAGCCATCGCGACTTCCAGCGGGCATTCGAACGAGCGTTGCGCCGGGCTCAAGTGCCGATGGCATACTCGGCAGGGTTCAGCCCGCATCCGAAGATCTCCTACGCTGGCGCTGCGCCAACCGGTGCGGCGAGCGAAGCGGAGTACCTGGAGATCGCGGTCACCTCGCGGTGTGATCCGGCCACGCTGGCCCGCGCACTGGATTCGGCACTGCCGGTCGGACTCGATGTCCTCGAGGTGGTCGAGGCGGCAACCCCGGACCTGGCCGGCCGGCTGCAGGCCTCGGTCTGGGAGATCCGGCTCCCGGATGTTTCCGATCAAGCCATAACGGCGGCCGTTATTGCGTTCCTGGCCGCCGAATCGGTCGAGGTCGAGCGATTGACCAAGCACGGAATGCGGGTGTTCGACGCTCGGGGCGCGGTGCTTGCGCTGAGCGTGACACCGGCCCCGGAGCAGGCGGCGGAACCGGATTCATCGGCCGCGTGTGCGATACTGCATGTGGTTGTCCGGCATACCACACCTGCCGTACGACCCGACGACGTCCTCGCCGGCCTCCGGCGAGTGGCCGACCTCGCGCCGCCGACACCGGCACTGGTAGTCAGGCTGGCGCAGGGGCCGCTCGACGTGCAGGGCGGTGCGGTGACCGATCCGTTGACGCCCGACCGGGACGCTGCCGCGACTGCCGGCGCGGCGGAGCCGACGAGAGCGGGATCGGCCGCCACGTAGGCCGCGTCGGCGCCCGACGCGATCGCTGCCGAGTCGCCGCCGGGCGCGCTGAACTGGACTTTCGCCGGTTCGTCGGGAGGCGTACCGGCCGTACAACTAGCTCCTGTGCGGTGCCTCGCGGCGCCCGGGAGCGTGACGGGAGATATACCCGGATGCTCGAAGATGAGCGAAGCCGAGCCGCCGATCGCGGCCCGGACGCTACCGAACGGAACAACTCCACCGAATCCGCTGCACCGGCCAAGCGCCGATCTCGTCGGGCCACCCGCCCGGCCGGTCCGCCGGAGCCGGGCGCGGCCGAGCCGGCTGCGCCCGCGCAGTCCGCGGCTGCGGAGCCCGCAGTTGCATCCACCAAGCCGGCGCGCACGCGCCGGACCCGAAAGAAGGCCGAGGCCGAACCCGCGGCTGCCACCGAGCCAGCAGCACCCGCCACCGAGCCCGCAGGGCCCGCCGCTGCAGTGCCCACCAAGCGGACCCGATCCCGCAAGAAGACCGCCGCGGTCGAGCCTGAGCCGGCCAGCAAGCCCGAGCCGGCCAGCACGCCCGAGCCGGCCAGCAAGCGGTCGGCCGAGCCCGGTGCGGAGCCCGCGGCGAAGGTCGGCGGCGTACCGGGCGTGACCTTCCAGGCGCCGACGCTGCAGTTCCGGGCGCCGGACCGGGGCTCCGACGGCCAGCCGGAGGACGCAACGACCACAAGCCGCCGGCGTAAGCAGTCCACGGCCGATCAGCCCGCCGCGGGCAGCGCCGAGAAGGCCCAGGCCAAGACGAACAGTGCCAAGCGCGCCCAGGCCGAGAGTTCGAAGAAGGCCCCGCCGGGCGACGCGAAGGGTGGCAAGAAAGTCGCTGCGAAGGCAGCCCCGAAGCAGACCACGCAATCCGCGCCGAGGGCCGCATCGAAGCAGACCGCGAAGGCCGCGCTAAAGCAGGCCGCCGGGTCCGCGGATGAGCGGGACACCGAGGACGGCGCCGAGATCGTCGAGGAAATCGAGGAACTCGGCGAGGGCCGGCGCCGCCGCCGTCGTCGGGGTGGCCGCGGGCGCCGCTCCCGCGGACGTAACGGCGAGCAGGCCGGCGCCGATGCCGAGGAGCGCGACGACGCCGCAGACTCCGATGCTGGTTCGGTCGCGCCCGCCGAGGCCGACGCCGCGGACGAGGCAGCTCAGCCGGGCGACGCAGCCGAGCCGGCTACCGGTTCGCGCCGCCGCCGGCGGCGGCGACGCCGGGCCAACGGTGACGGGGCCGAGGAGCCGGCGCCGGACGATCCGGAGCGGACCGTGGTCCGGCTACGCGAGCCGCGGCGCGCGGATTCCGAGGTTGCCTCGGTCAAGGGCTCGACCCGGCTCGAGGCCAAGAAGCAGCGGCGCCGCGAGGGCCGGGAAGCCGGCCGGCGGCGCGTGCCGATCATCAGCGAGGCCGAGTTCCTGGCTAGGCGGGAGTCGGTCGCGCGTGTCATGGTCATTCGCCAGGTCGGCGCGCGCACCCAGATCGCGGTGCTCGAGGATGGCGTGCTCGTCGAGCACTACGTCAACCGGGAGAGCACCGGCTCGCTGATCGGCAACGTGTACCTGGGCAAGGTGCAGAACGTGCTGCCGTCGATGGAGGCCGCATTCGTCGACATCGGCAAGGGTCGAAACGCGGTGCTGTACGCCGGCGAGGTCAACTTCGACGTGGCCGCGCTGGAGGGGGCGCCGAAGCGGATCGAGAACGTGCTCAAGTCCGGCCAGTCGGTGCTGGTCCAGGTCACCAAGGACCCGGTCGCGCACAAGGGCGCGCGACTGACCAGCCAGATCAGCCTGCCCGGGCGCTACCTGGTCTACGTGCCCGAGGGCTCGATGACCGGGATCAGCCGCAAGCTGCCCGACACCGAGCGCAACCGGCTCAAGAATGTGCTGCGCAAGATCGTGCCGGAAGACGCGGGAGTAATCGTTCGAACCGCGGCCGAGGGCGCCAGCGAGGAGGAACTGTCTCGCGACGTCGTGCGGCTGACCGCGCAATGGAAGGACATCGCCACCAAGGCCGGCACCGCGACCGCCCCCGCGCTGCTCTACGGTGAGCCGGATCTGACCGTTCGGGTGGTCCGGGACATGTTCAACGAAGACTTCAGCAAGGTCATCGTGTCCGGGGACGACGCCTGGGAGACCGTGCAGGCCTACGTCGGCCACGTCGCACCCGACCTGGTCGGGCGCCTGCAGCGATGGACCGACGAGGCGGACGTCTTCGCCGCGAACCGGGTCGACGAGCAACTCGCCAAGGCGCTGGACCGCAAGGTATGGCTGCCATCGGGTGGGTCGTTGGTCATCGACCGCACCGAGGCGATGACCGTTATCGACGTCAACACCGGCAAGTTCACCGGGCAGGGCGGCAACCTCGAGGAAACCGTCACCAAGAACAACCTGGAGGCGGCCGAGGAGATCGTGCGCCAGCTTCGGTTGCGCGACATCGGCGGAATCATCGTCATCGACTTCATCGACATGGTGCTGGAGAGCAACCGTGAGCTGGTGCTGCGGCGCCTGCTCGAGTGCCTTGGCCGGGACCGGACCAAGCATCAGGTGGCTGAGGTCACCTCGCTCGGGCTGGTCCAGATGACCCGCAAGCGAGTTGGCCAGGGGCTACTGGAGGCTTTCTCCGAGCCGTGCGAGGTCTGTAACGGCCGCGGGGTTCGGATTCATCTCGAGCCGCTCGAACCATCGGTGGCCAAGGCGGCCGCAGGATCCGCCGAACCCACGACCGGGCGGTCGCGCCGCCAGCGAGAGCGGAGCAGGTCGGATGAGGCGGAGTCCGCAACCGAGCTGGTGACCCAGCCGACCGGCGAAAGCGAGGTCGCGGACGTTGCGGCAGCGGTCGGCGAAGGCGAGCAGGCACCGGTCGCGGCCGGGCTCGGCTGGCCGGCGTAGGGCCAACCGGCTGGCCGGCGTGGCAGCGCTCGGCCCGGTCGGTTCGAGAGAGCCGGCGGGAGCCGTGCGCGGTTTGACCAGCGGCCGCGGCGGTCCTGTATCCTTGACCCTCGGTGTGGCTCGTGCCTGCCCGTTCCTGCGCGCTTGTTGATGCCGATTGGCGCGGTCCCGTTTCGATCGAGAGAGTGAGATCCGCGGTGTACGCGATCGTCCGTACTGGCGGCCGCCAGGAGAAGGTTGCCGTTGGTGATGTCGTCACGATCGACCGGGTCAACGGTGACCCCGGCACGAGCGTCCAGCTACCGGCTGTGCTTCTGGTCGACGGCGACGATGTCACCACCGACGCGAAGAAGCTGGCCAAGGTCTCGGTCACGGCCGAGATCGTGGCCCCGGTCAAGGGCCCCAAGATCAACATTCTGAAGTACAAGAACAAGACCGGCTACCGCAAGCGCCTGGGCCACCGCCAGAAGCTGACCCAGGTCAAGGTCACCGGTATCAAGACCGGGAAGTAGGCACCAACATGGCTCACAAGAAGGGCGCTTCGTCCACTCGAAACGGCCGCGACTCGACCGCGAAGCGGCTGGGCGTGAAGCGTTTCGGCGGGCAGCTCGTCAATGCCGGCGAGATCATTGTCCGCCAGCGCGGCACCCACTTCCACCCGGGTGACAACGTCGGTCGCGGTGGCGACGACACGTTGTTCGCGCTCAGCACCGGTGCGGTCGAGTTCCGCACGCGCCGTGGGCGCCGGGTCGTCAATATCGTCCCGTCGGCGGAGTAGGCTCCGCCAGAGAATCTTCGAAACAGGGCGGGCCGGATGACCGGCCCGCCCTGCTCGCATTGTGGAGGACGGTAGCGCCAAGCCATGACCACGTTCGTCGATCGTGTCGTGCTGCATGCGGCCGCGGGCAGCGGCGGGAACGGGTGCGTGTCGATCCACCGGGAGAAGTTCAAGCCGCTGGGTGGCCCCGACGGTGGTAACGGTGGCCGCGGCGGCGACATCGTGCTGGTCGTCGACCCCGGCGTTACCACCTTGCTCGACTACCACTTCCAGTCGCACCGCCGGGCCGGCAGTGGCCGCCAGGGCCAGGGCGACAACCGCAACGGCGCGGATGCCGAGAGCGTGGTGTTGCCGGTGCCTAACGGCACGGTCGTCAGCACTGTCGACGGCGAGCTGATTGCGGACCTGGTTGGCGCCGGCACCAAGCTGGTGCTGTGCGCCGGGGGCCGGGGCGGCCTCGGCAACGCGGCCCTTGCCTCGCACCGGCGCAAGGCACCCGGCTTCGCGTTGCTCGGTGAGCCGGGAGCGAGCGGCGACTTCGTGCTCGAGCTCAAGACGGTCGCCGATGTGGCATTGGTCGGTTACCCCAGCGCGGGAAAGTCGAGTCTGATCGCCGCCCTCTCGGCCGCCCGGCCCAAGATCTCGGACTATCCCTTCACCACGCTGGTTCCGAACCTCGGCGTGGTCGAGGCCGGTGACGTCCGCTACACGATCGCCGACGTGCCCGGGCTCATTCCGGGTGCCAGCCAGGGCCGCGGCCTCGGCCTGGAGTTCCTGCGCCATGTCGAGCG
>DATAFN010000038.1:0-11227 GCA_036257435.1 Actinomycetes bacterium | reverse complement strand
CTGGCCGAACGCGGCCCAGTCGGGCGGAGTCTGGTTCAGTGCGGCTTGCGCCGCTGCGTACGCGGCCTGCGCGTCCTGCAGCGCGGCGGCCAACTCCGGCGAGATCGTCCCACCGCCGCCCGGCGGCTGGGTGGGCGGCGTCGTGGGAGTCCCTGGCTCCTCCGGCGGCGGCTCGGTCGGCGTCTCACCGGTGAACAGCGCCGCCAACGCACCGTCCAGCGTGTCGTCCATCGCGACCTTGTCACCGAACCCGACGATCACCTTCTGCAGCAGCGGGAACGAGGTGCCGGACGCGGCCTTCACGTACACCGGTTCCACGTACAGCAGCCCGCCGCCGACCGGCAGCGTCAGCAGGTTGCCGAACTCCACGATCGATTGCCCACCGCGGGTCAGCAACGACAAGGCCGACGTGATGGTCGGATCGGCCCGGAAGCTGTTCTGCGCCTGGCCGGGACCGGGAATCGCGGTATTTCGCGGTAGTTGCAGCACCCGGATTTTGCCGTAGTCCTCCCCCGGAGTCGCATCGACGGCCATGAACGCCGCCAGGTTGACCCGGTTCACCGGCACCAGTGTCGAGGTGAGCGAGAATGCGCCCTCCGTCTGGCCGGGCATCTTGATGGTCAGGTAGTAGGGCGGCTGGTCGCGCCCGGTGTCGGCGCCCAAGGTCGGGTCCGTGGGCACCCGCCAGAAGTCCTGGCCGGAGAAGAACGAGCCGGGATCGGTCACGTGATAGTGCGAGATCAGGTCGCGCTGCACCTTGAACAGGTCCTGCGGGTAGCGCAGGTGGGCCATCAGGTCGAGACTGATATCCGCTTTCGGCCGCACCGAGCCGGGGAACGCCTTCATCCAGGTCCGAAGCACCGGATCGGCCTCGTTCCAGGCATACAGCGTGACTGTCCCGTCGTAGGCGTCTACGGTCGCCTTGACCGAGTTACGGATGTAGTTGACCTGGTTCTGCGGCGCGATCACCGCGCGCTGGGAGGTGGTCAGCGTGTCCTGGGTCGCCTCGCCGAGGGTGGTGCGCGCCGAATACGGATAACCGCTGGTCGTGGTGTATCCGTCGACGATCCACAGAATCTTCCCGTCCACCACAGCCGGGTACGCGTCCGAGTCGAGCGTCAGCCAGGGCGCAACGCGCTCGATCCGCTCCCGGGGCTGACGGAAGTACAGAATCTGCGAGTCCGGGTTCACGTCCGAGGACAGGAAGATCTTCATTTCCCGGAACTTCACCGCGTACAGCAGCTTGTTGAACCAGTTGCCCAGCCGCACGCCGCCATCACCTTGGTAAGTGGTGTTGCGCTGGCCGGTCCCGCTGGTGTCGTCGGGATAGTCGAGCTCGGTATCGGCCCGCCCCTCGGGCGCCCCGACGATCGAGTAGTCCGGCGACTGCTCCCCGAAGTAGATCCGCGGCTCGTAGTCGCCGAGGTCACTGAGGTCGCCGGTCGGCGGGATGTTCGACTCGGTGAAGATCGGCCGGCCGGCGGAGTCGCGGCTGGTGCCGAGCGCGGTGACCATGCCGAAACCATGTGTATACACCAGGTGGTCGTTGATCCAACCGCGCTGGTCCGACGGCACACCGGACAGGTTGAGCTCGCGCACCGACACGACGCTGTCCTGCAGCTTGTCGTCGATCTCGTACCGGTCGACGTCCAGTGATGGCGGGAAGCCGTAGAACCCGCGCACCTGCTGGAGCTGCTCGAACGTGGGCGAGATGATCGCCGGGTCGAGCAGCCGGACGCTGGCGGTCGACTCGGTGTCGTCCTGCAGCTGCGCCTCGGTCAGGTTGGTCTTGGCCTCGTAGTCCCGGATCTCGGCGTTGTCGATCCCGTACGCCTGCCGGGTCGCCGCGATGTTGCGGGCGATGAACGGCGACTCGAGGTTGCGCTCGGACGGCTTGACCTGAAACTGCTGAACCACGGCCGGGTAGACCCCGCCGATCAGGATCGCGCACAGCACGAGCAGGCCGAAGCCGATGCCGGGCAACAGCCAGGTGCGCCGAACCAGGTTCGCGAAGAACAGCACCGCGCAGATGAATGCGATCACCGCAAGGATGGTCTTGGCCGGCAACATCGCGTTCGCGTCGGTGTAGCGCAGCCCGGTCCAGCCCCGGAACCGGTCGTCCCCATGGATCGCCAGCCCGTACCGATCCAGCCAGTACGCCACCGCCTTGAGCAGCACGAACAGGCCGAGCAGTACGGACAGGTGGGCCTGCGCCGGCGTGCTGACCCGGTCGCCCGGGCCCTGGGTGCGGATCCCGCCGTAGAGGTAGTGGGTGATCGCGGCTGCGATCAACGAGAGGATCACGATCGCGAACAGGAAGCCGAGCAGGAACCGCAGCCACGGATAGGTGAAGACGTAGAACGAGATGTCCCGGTGGAACTGCGGATCCTGCACGCCGAACGAGGTCGCGTTGCGCCACTGCAGCCAGGTGCGCCACTCCCCCGAGGCGGACGAGCCGGCGATGAGGCCGAGGAAGATGGCGATCCCGCCGACGATCAGCTTCCGGTACGGGTCGATTGCCATCCGGTAGCGGTCAAGGCTCTGCTGCTCCAGCGACGAGCCGCGGAACGTCGGGCGGACCCGGTAGGCGATCAGCACGTTGGCCACGATCGCGCCGGCCATCAGCAGCCCGAACAGGAAGAAGAGGATCAACCGGGTGGTCAGCTGGGTGGTGAAGACCTGGCTGAAACCGACCGAGCGGTACCACAGCACGTCCGTCCAGATTCCGGTGAAGAACTGGAAGAGGATGAACAGCACGGCCAGCACGACCAGAGTGGGTACCAGCGCGCGCGGCCGGCGGTAGGACCCCGGATACGGCCGCGACGGCGACGATTCGCCAGGCGTCTCAAAAGTCACGGGTCAAACTTACGGTGCCCGTGGCCATATCGCTGCATCTGCCCACCTCGCCCATCAGCTCGGGCAGCTCGGCAGCTTCGCCGAGTCGCCCGTGGTCAACGTGTCGATCGCGGCCAGCGCGTCGTGCAGGGTGGATACCGGGACGATGTGGATGCCGTTCGGTGGGCTCTGCATTGCCTCCGCGCAGTTGTCCTTCGGCGTCAGGAACATGACCGCGCCGGCATCCTTGGCCCCGATGATCTTCTGCTGGATGCCGCCGATCGGGCCGACCGCGCCGGCGTCGTCGATGGTGCCGGTGCCGGCGATGGACTTGCCCGTGGTCATCTCGCCCGGAGTGAGCTTGTCGACGATGCCGAGGGCGAACATCAGACCGGCCGATGGCCCGCCGATGTCCTCGATCTGGAAGCTGACGTCGAACGGAAACTCGTAGCCGTACTCCACCTCGATGCCGACCCTGGCCTTACCGTTCGCGTCGGCCACTGTCGGCACGTCCAGCGTCATGTTCGCCCCGCCCCGCTTCACCTCGATGCTCACCTGGTCGCCAGGATCATGCGCGGTGATCCGGGTGGTGACGTCTTCCAAGGTGGCCACCCGGTGCCCGTCTACGGCGACGATGACGTCCCCCGCTTGCAGCTTCCCGTCCGCCGGTGCTCCGGGCAGCACTCCGCTTACCAGCAGATACGTGGCGGTCGGTTCGATCCCGAGCTCCTTGAGCGCGGCCGCGGTGGCGTGCTGCTGGGACATCTCCATCTGCTCGGCGTTCTGCTGCCGAATCTGCTCTTGGGTCTCGCTGGCATTCGGATAGATCAACTCGCGTGGCACGATTGCCACGTCCGGGTCGAGCCAGCCCTGCAGCGCCTCGAACAGCGTCATCGGGTAGTTCTTCGGGCTGATCTTCACAGTGGTGAGGTCGAGCTGACCGCTTCCGGTCGGATAGGTCTGCCGGCCGGAGATCGTGATCAGCGGTTTGCCCTGGCTGTCGTTTCCGAGCGTGTTGGTCGCCGGGCCCGGGCGCATCGCCGAATACGGCACCGGGAAGAAGACCGCCATCGCAGTGATCAGCGCCACCAGCAGGCCAGCCGTCAGGGCGACGGTGGCGGCGCGGCGACTCATGCCGCCGACCTTATGTCAGGTTCGTGGGCGGTGCGTATCGGACCGGCATCTCACCGCCGAGTTCGCGGGTCGTCCTTCGGGCGGGTGACCACATTGGGCCGCGCCAGCGCCCGCCGGAAGCGCTCGATGTCCTCGATCGAGCCGAACGCTTGACGTGATCGGGAGCGGCGCCACCGGGCGGCAGCGGTCACCCAGGTTGCGGCAAGAACTGTCGCGCCGATCGGCACTAGCCACCAGGCGAGCGCACCCATGCGTTCAGCGTACGCAGCCGGTCACGTCGCCGGTCAGATCGCGCCAACCCACTCGTCGATGCCGTCAGCGAACCGCTGGTGTTTCCAGATCGGGACCGATTTCTTCAAGTCGTCGATCATCCGGCGACAGGCCGCGAATGCCTCGGCCCGGTGCGGGCACGCGATCGCGACCACGACCGCGAGGTCGCCGATGGCCAGGTCGCCGATCCGGTGCACCGCGGCCAGCGCCACCACCGGAAAGTCCGAGACCACCTTCCCCGCCACCTCACCGAGGACCGCCTCGGCGCCCGGATGGGCCGAGTAGCCGAGCCGGGTCACCGAGCGGCCACCGTCGTGATCCCGCACGGTGCCGACGAACAGCGCGATCCCGCCGGCCGCTGGATCGGAAACGGCCGCGAGGACCTCGTCGACCGACAGCGGGGTGTCCCGCAAGCTCAGCAGCCGGATCACGTCCGAGCTCATCCGCCACCTCGCCGTTTCTTCCTCGCCCGCCGGACCAGCGCGGCGGTGCCGATCACCGCAACCGTTGCGCCGGCCGCACCAATCGTGGCATCGCGCCGGCCGAGCCGCCGCGCGGCGACCGCATGATGCCCGCTGACCTGCTCTAACAGCGCTTGCAGCGCGGTCACATTGTCGTGCTCGGGCCGCCAGCCCGCCGCGCGGAGACGGGCCGCGGACACCACCCATGGATAGGTCACGTAGGACAGATCGCTGGCCGGGGCCGGGGTCAGGCCGAGCCGATGCAGCCGCTCCGCGGTGCCGAACGCCACCGAGGCCGGCAGCTCGATGTGTCGCAGCCCGGACAGCCGCTCGACCTCGGCCTGCTCCAGGAAACCCTCGCAGCCGACCGTGAGCACCCCCTCGGCCCGTCCGGTCGCCGCCAGCTCGAGCGCGCTGACCAGGTCATCGAGATGGCAGAACTGCCAGCGCGGCACGCTATCCCTGACCACCAGCAGCCGCGGCGCCTCGAAGTGCCGGGTGAGCACCGTGTCGACACCTGGACCGACCAGCATCGCGGGGCGCAGCACGGTGACCGTGAGGCCGGGATGGGATTTCGGCGCCCGCTGCGCCAGCCGCTCGATCTCGAGCAGATCACGGACCAGGGAGCCGTCGGCTTGTGCGCGCAGGGGCGCGTCCTCGGGCAACGGCACCGGATTGTCGGGATAGGCGCCGTAGACCATCGCGCTGGTACACAACACGACCCGGCGCACCCCGGCCGCGGCCGCCGCGGTTAGGACGGTCTGGGTCCCGCGCACGTTTAGCGCGCTCCGGCCCGCCGACTCGGCCCCGACCGAGATATCCATGGCCAGGTGCACGACGGTGTCCACACCGGACAATCGATCGGCGATGATCGGATCCCGAACGTCGAGGATGCGCCAGGTGACGCCGTCGAGCGCGCCGCGGCGATCATCGATCGCGATCACCCGGCGCACATCCTCGTTCCGGCTCAGCCGCTTGGCCAGGGCCAGACCCACGCCGTGCGCCGCGCCGGTTACCGCGACGACCGGCTGGCTGCTGCGCTGGGAACGCCTACCGCGGACACCGGTGGGCACCTGGGAACCTCTTCTCACTTACCGTTGTTGGACAAGCAGGTATGAAACGTTGCCCCACCATCCTGCCCGAGCCGAGGGGCCGGGCGCTGGTTGATGTTGCCCCCATAGGAGCCACCGCGTGACCGACAATCCGAACGACCCGGGCGATTCGGCCGAGGGCCCGCTCGATCCGATCAGCGCCATGTTCGGCGCGGCTGATCCGGCGCAGCTCGGCGCGGCCTTCCAGCGACTCGGTCAGCTGCTGTCCTACGAGGGTGGGCCGGTCAACTGGGAGCTCGCCCACGAGGTGGCCCGGCAGGTGGTCGCCGCCGGCGGTGACCGGTCGGTGCTCAGCAGCGAGTCGGTGGCAGTGGCCGAGGCGGTTCGGCTGGCCGAGTTGTGGCTCGATCCGGTGACCACGCTGCCGGCCGGCGCTACCCAGGCGATGGCCTGGAGCCGCGCCGAGTGGGTCGAGGCGACGCTGCCGGCGTGGCAAGAGCTGATCGCTCCGCTGGCCGACCGGGTGGTCGCGGCCATGGGCGAGGCGATGCCTGGCCAGTTGCCACAGATGGCCGCTCCGCTGCTCGGTGTGTTCCAGCGGCTGGGCGGCGCGATGTTCGGCGGTCAGGTCGGGCAGGCGATCGGAGCGCTAGCGGCCGAAGTAGTCAGCTCGACCGACATCGGACTGCCGCTTGGTCCGGCTAGGCGCGCCGCACTGCTGCCGGAGAACATGGCCGCGTTCGGGGCCGGTTTGGAGGTGCCCGACGACCAAGTCCGGCTGTTCCTGGCGTTGCGCGAGGCCGCATACCACCGGCTATTCCGCCATGCGCCCTGGCTGCGGGCCAGGCTGTTCCACGCGATCGAGGCCTACGCCGCCGAGATCAAGGTCGACACCTCCCGGATCGAGGAGGCGATCGGCCAGCTCGATCCCACCAACGCGGAGGCGCTGACCGCCGCGCTGTCGTCCGGAATGTTCGAGCCCGAACAGTCGCCAGAGCAGACCGCGACGCTGGCTCGGCTGGAAACGCTGCTCGCACTGGCCGAGGGTTGGGTCGATGAGGTAAGCGCCACCGCCGCCGCGCCACACCTGCCGTCCGCAACGGCGCTGCGAGAGACGATCCGCCGCCGGCGCGCGGCCGGCGGGCCGGCCGAGGCAACGTTCGCCTCGCTGGTCGGGCTCGAGCTTCGCCCGCGCCGGCTGCGGGAGGCGGCGGCCCTGTGGCGGCAGCTTGCCGAGCAACGCGGCATCGAGGGCCGCGACGCGATCTGGGAGCACCCGGACCTGCTGCCGGATGCCGACGATCTGGACGATCCGAGCGGATACCTGCACCGCACCGAGATCGACCTGGCAGTACCCGATCTGGCCTCGCTGCCCGGCCAGGCCGAGGCCGGGACCGGCGGCGCCCAGGCGCCGGCGGATGTGGATCAGCCCGGCACCCCCGAGGACCGGGCTGGGACGGCCGAAGATCAGCCAGGTCCGAGCGGCGACCAACCCGACAACGACGAGGGCTCGCCGGACGGCCGCAGCACGCCCGGGCTCTGAGCCAGCAACGCCCTGGTCGCTTCCCAACCGGGCAGCCCCGGATCGAGGTAGCCGAGATCTTCGACGCGGCGCAGCCGGCGCCACCCCGGACCGACGCTGAGCGCTCCGCGCCCTGGTGCGGCGCGTTGCAGTATCTCCAGCGCGTCAACTGTGTCGAGCCCGACGCCGGTGGCAGGCAGCCAGTCCGGCACCGGCAGCTTGCCGGCCATCGCAACCAGTCCCCCATTGGCGGCCGGCGCGACCGCGACGTCGTGCGAGCCGAGCGCACGGAACAGCTTCGCAACGAGCAACCCCGGCAGGTCGGGAACGTCACCGGCCACGACCGCGGCCTGGTCGGCGCCGCATACCGCAAGCCCGTCGAGCACCGACATCGTCTGGTGCGCGCTGCTGCCCGGAAGGATCCGTAGCACGGGCGTGCCCGGCCAGACCAGACTCTCCGCGGCAGGCTGATCGCCCGGGCATAGTGCCAACGCGCAGCTCACGTGCTGCAGCCCGGCCAGCACCTCGTAGGTGTCCTCGATTACGGCCAGCCGGAACCGCTCGGGCGCGACCTCGGCCGGGGCGGACGTGGCTGCGGACCGGTACCCGGTGGTGGCCAGCACTGCGGCGAACCGGCTGCTCATCGGGCTCCCTCGCCGACCAGTCGCACCGGACTCGGCTCGCCGCGGCCGGGCTCGCCCAGGCTCGGCTCGCCCAGGCTCAGCTCGCCGGAATCGTCTCCGTCGATGTCGTCGGCCTCGTCCGACAGCTGCAGGCCGGCGGCGGCGGCGACGCCCTCGAGATAGCCGCGCGCTCGCTCCGCTTTGGGATAGCGAGACACCAGCTGCCAGAACTGCGGACCGTGCCCGGGCACGAAAAGGTGCGCGAGCTCGTGGACCAGGACGTAGTCGATGACATACGCCGGCATACCACGCAACCGGACGGACAACCGGATCGAGCGATCGCTCGGAGTGCAGGAACCCCAGCGGTGCCGCTGGTTGCCGGCCCACCGCACGGTGGCCGGATCCGCGGCGCCGTTGAAGAACCGCGCGGACAGCTCGTGCGCGCGGGCGAACAGCACGCGGTCACTGGGCCGGCGCCGCACCTCCTGAGTGGCCAGCCGCTCGAGCATCCGGGCGACCCACTTGTGCTCCTCGGCCCGACTCATCCGAGCCGGGATGAGCACGACCGTGCGCTCGCCGTCCCGGTACGCAGAGACCGTGCTCCGCCGCTTCGCGCTGCGCCGCACCTCCACCGGAGCTTCGCTGTCCACGCACGCACGGTACCGCCTGATCGAGCGGGATCATGGCATCTTTCTTTACTTCCACAGGCGGGGGATAGCGTCGGTACAGGTGGCGTTGCCGCAGCATCTCGAAGTCACCTGTTGTCCACATTGTTGTGAACCGTTGTTCCACAGGGACATTCCGGTTCATCCCCATGACATCCACAGTGTCGTCCACAGTACGGCGTTGACCGACCCGCGTTCGGCTTCGTACCGTGCAGATTCACGGAGCCTCCGGGAAAACCGGCTGGCCGCCCGCAAGGGGAAGGCGTGCGGCCGGCTGTGCGGCCTGGGGGCTTCGTAGCGCCGGGGGGTGGGGGTGGCCGTGTCAACTACCTGTGAATCGAGGAGCGCGCTTGTCCCGGACGGCTGCCAACCCCTCCTGAAGATCGCGGGTGGCCAAGGTGATCGGCTGCGCCAAGGCTTCCCATTGCAGCGCGGCGTCAAAGGTCGCGTGGCCACCCGCGGCAAGCGCTACCTTCGTCAACCTCGTCGCGATCGGCGCCTTGGCGGCGACCGATCCGGCGATCTCCAGGACCGCCGGCTGTAGCTCGGCCGGCGAAAACGCGCGGTTGACCAGTCCCAGCGGGACCGCCTCGGCGCCGGTAACCGACCGGCCGGTGAGCAGCAGCTCGGCGGCCACGCCGAGCCCAGCGACGCGCGGTAGCAGCCAGGTGGCAGCCATTCCGGGATGCATACCTAACCCGGTGAACGGCATCGACAAGGTGGCGTCCTCGGCCGCGTACCGCAGATCGGCGGCGAGTGCGAGGCAGAGCCCCGCGCCGATCGCCGGCCCGTTGATGGCCGCAATGGTCGGAACTTCGAGCTCCCGGATCGCCAGCCAGCTCCGGTAGAACGGCAGCATCCGATCCCGCAGCGCGTCCACGCCGTCGGCCGCATCGGAGGCCAGCCACCCGAGCTCGCCACCTGCACAGAACGCGGTGCCGGCCCCGGTGACGACCACGCAGCGCACCGACCGGTCCGCCCGCAGGTCGGCCATCACACGAGCCCACGACCTGGTCATCGGCGGGCTCATCGCATTGCGGCGGTCGGTCCGGTCGAGCGTGACCACGACGATGCCATCGGCGGGTCGGTTCACCCGCAGCTGTTCGAGCGTCTGCTCCGGCGGCTCGGTCATGGCGGGAGGCTAACGTGCGGCCCAGACCAGTGGGACCCTCGGCACCGGCCGGACACGGGCCGGGGGAGACGTGTCGCAAACCACAGCGCGGCGTTTCAGCGTCGCCGGGCCGGGCACCGACCGAAGTCCGTTGGCAGCACAAGAGCGTCGCGCGCGCTGGTAGAAGAGTGGCCGAGGTTGCCGCCCGGCGCACGCTCGCTGTCGTATGGTGGCCCCTGATCGCGCTCACGGCACGTGGCCGGAAGGCGGCCGGGGTCTCCCGCCGGGGGGCGAGCTACCAGTTGAAGGAGGACCCGAGATGGCCGAGACATACACTGGCGAGGCCTACTGCGTGAAGTGCAAGGAGAAGCGTGACTTCACCGGCGAGGTCAGGGTGAGCGAGTCGGGGCGCCGGATGGCGCAGGGCACGTGTCCGGTGTGTGGCACGAAGCTCAACCGCATTCTGGGTAAGGCCTGACGGTCGCACGCGGCGCAGTCACCGGACGAAGGGGCTGCCACCAATGCCGGTGGCAGCCCCTTCGTCCGTCTCGAGCCAGTTTCCACAGATCGAACGCGACATTTTGTCCACAAGCGGAACGGGCACCTGTGGATGACGGCTGCGCCCCGTAACGGGATCGTGGCAGAGTGCGCATGCACCAGCCACCATGCCATCGGAGGGCACCGTGCGACGGCCCTTGCTCAAGCCCGCACTCGATCGGGTCTGGCGGTCCGACGACACGCTTCAGATCGGTCTCGACCCGGAGCGCGCGATCGTGCTCGGTGGCCTGACCGGCCGGGTCGCCGAATGGCTGGCGACGCTCGACGGGACCCGGACAAAGGATCAGGTGCTGGCCGGTGCCACTACGTACGGGGTCTCCCAAGCCACCGCTCGACGGCTCCTAGAGATGTTGGGGCGAACCGGGCTACTCGACGACGCCGCCCGAGACCACCGGGCGCTGCGTGGCCTCCCGCTCGAGGAGCGGGAACGGCTCGCGCCCGATCTTGCCGCACTGTCGCTACAGGCCGGCGGTAGTGACGGCGGTGCCGCCCGGCTGGCCCGCCGGCTGAGTGCGGCGGTCACGGTGCACGGCACTGGCCGGGTTGGGGCGAGCCTGGCTTGCCTGCTCGCCGGAGCCGGCGTCGGTCACCTCGTCTCGTTCGACCAGGGTGGGGTCCGGCCGGCCGATATCGCGCCGGGTGGCCTCACCCGCGCTCAGATCGGCACCCAGCGAACCACCGCGACCGCGACCGCGGTCCGCCGCGTCGCGCCTTCGGCCAAGACCTGCCTGCCTAACCGGCGCAACCACCCCGACTTGGCGATCCTCGCGCCGGTCGGGCCGCTCGACCGATCCGTTGCGGCCTCACTGCGGCGGGCCGGCGTACCACACCTGATCGCCTCGGTTCGGGAAACCACGGGCGTCATCGGGCCGCTCGTCCTACCCGGCCAGACCTGCTGCGCTCGCTGCCTTGATCTGCACCGCAGCGACCGCGACCCACAGTGGCCGCAGGTCGCCGCCCAATTGGCCGGGCCCGCCGACCCGGTGCGAACGATCA
>DATAFN010000354.1:0-5302 GCA_036257435.1 Actinomycetes bacterium | reverse complement strand
CCGGTAGCCGCGGAAGCCGACGGCCAGCCGAACGCCCTGCAGGTCGGCGGGCCGGAGCGAGCGCTCCGCCGGTAGCTCCAGGTAGCGGCGATCGGGGTAGGCCTCCGAGAGCGAGTCGGTGCTGCCGGCCGCGATCAGGGCGATCGCAATGATCACGGCGATGATGACCAATGCGAGGAAGAAGTACACAGCCTGCTCGCTCCCTGCCCGGTGCCGCGCTCGGCGCCGCGGTTGGCCAGACTCCGATATCCCGATCGTGCCACGTGTTGCCGCAAGCCTTACCCAACTCCTCCGGATCGGCAACCATCGGCCACGGGGGGCTGACCAGGCTGGTTCGGTTGAGCTACCCCCGGAACGCCTTGACGATCCGGACTACCTCGTCAGGGTCGTCGGTGACTTGGAACAGGTCGAGATCCGCCGGGTGGATCTTTTTCTCGGCCGTCAGCGGGCCCGCTAACCAGTCCACCAAGCCGCTCCAGAACTCGCTGCCGACCAACACGACAGGGAACCGGGTCACCTTGGTCGTCTGCACCAGAACGAGCGCCTCGAACAGCTCGTCGAGTGTGCCGAAGCCGCCGGGCAGCACGACGAAGCCCTGCGCGTACTTCACGAACATCATCTTGCGGGCGAAGAAATAGCGGAAGTTGATCCCGCTGTCGACCCACTCGTTCAGGCCTTGCTCGAACGGCAGCTCGATGCCCAGCCCAACCGAGACCCCGCCGGCTTCGGATGCACCCTTGTTGGCGGCTTCCATCGCGCCCGGTCCACCGCCAGTGATCACCGCGTACCCCGCCTCGACGAGCTGGCGGCCGATCTGCTCGGCGAGCTGGTACTCGGGGTTGCCCCGCGCGGTGCGGGCCGAGCCGAACACGCTGATCGCCGGACCCAGTTCAGCGAGCATGCCGAAGCCCTCGACGAACTCGGACTGGATCCGCAGCACTCGCCACGGATCGGCATGGACCCAGTCGCTCGGCCCGCGGGTGTCCAGCAACCGCTGGTCGGTCGTGGTGGTCTGGACCTGGTCGCGCCGCAACCTGACCGGTCCGCGCTGCTTCTCGGCCGGCTTCCCGCGCTCCGGCTCCGAATCTTCCGGCGGTATGAACTCGACACCCATGGCGATCAGGCTATCCGCGACGGTTGCGTCGTAACCGGGGGCCAAGGCGGCCCCTCCTGGCACTCCGAGCGCGATCTGCCCGTTTGCCGGATATCAGCCATATGCTTGCGGCGCTCAACCGGATCCGGGCTCGGCAACACCGTCCCGGGCCGGATCAGGCTGCGCCGCGCGGACTCAAGGGGAACCGATGCCGAGGAACCGGCTGCCGTTAGTCGTTGCCGGAGTGGCCGGCCTGATCCTCGTACTCGTACTGCGCGCTGTGTATACCGATGGTGGCAGCGATTCGGACGGTTCGGCGGCCCCGCGCGGGCCACGCGAAGGCTGCATCGGAGTCAATCTCACCGCCTCATCGGAGAAGGCCGGGCTGCTGGGCGTGATCGCGCAGGAGTACGCGGACGCCGGGCGCTCGGTCGGCGGGAGGTGCGTGGACGTCCTGGTGAGCACGAAGGCGTCCGGCGGAGCCGAGGAGGCGCTGGCCCGCGGCTGGGATGACGGCATCGACGGCCCACGGCCCGACGTATGGTCGCCGGCAGCCAGCACCTGGCTCGGCCTGCTACGGGAAGACCTGGCGCGCACCGACAAGCCGGGCCTGCTCGCCGACGAGAACCCGAGCATCGCTCGGACACCGCTCGTCCTCGCTATGCCCGAGCCGATGGCACGCGCGCTGGGCTGGCCGGACGCGGAGGTCGGCTGGGCCGACATCCTCGAGCTCGCCCAGGCCCCGGACGGCTGGGCCAGCAAGAACCATCCCGAGTGGGGAAAGTTCAAGCTCGGCAAGACGAACCCGATGCTGTCCACCTCCGGTCTGGCCGCGACGGTCGGCATCTTCGTCGCCGCGACCGGGCGGTCCTCGGACCTGACCAGCGCGAATCTCGCCGATAAGGACATCCGCGCGTTCGCCACCGCGGTCGAGGGCAGTGTTGTGCACTACGGCGACACGACCCTGACGTTCCTGGCCAACCTGCAGCGCGCCGACGACGCGGGGCAGGGTCTGGCGTACGTGAGCGCGGTCGCCGTCGAGGAGAAGTCGGTCTTCGACTACAACACCGGCAACCCGACCGGTAACCCGCAGACCGCGGGCCAGCACGAGCCACCGAAGATCCCGCTGGTCGCCGTGTACCCCGCTGAGGGCACGCTGGCCAGCGACAACCCGTATGCGGTACTGGACGCTACGTGGGTGACCGCAGAAAAGCGCGCGGCCGCCGAGGACTTCCTCGACTACCTGCTGACCGCGCCGGCTCAGAAGCGGTTCACGGACGCCGGGTTCAGGGATGCCCAGGGCAAGCCGGGCGCGGCCCTGCAGGGGATCGATACGGTCCTGCTCGACCAGCCGAAGGTGGAGCTGAGCCCGCCGGCACCACCAGTGCTCGCCGAGGTACGGCAGATCTGGACCGAGGTCCGGAAACGGGCGCGGGTGCTGTTGGTGATCGACGTATCCGGGTCGATGGGCGAACAGGTGGGCTCGGCCGGCGGCCAGACCAAGCTCGAGCTCGCCAAGACCGCAGCCGCGGACGCGCTGGCCGACTTCGCGCCCGACGACCAGGTCGGCGTCTGGGCGTTCACGTCGGACCTGCCGGGACCGACCGGCGTTTACGTCGAGATCGCCCCCATCGCAGCGCTCGGCCCGAACCTGGGTCGGGTCCGCCGAGCCATCGGCGATCTCACCCCGCTGAACGGAACCCCGCTGTACGCGGTCACCCGGCAGGCGGTCAGCACGATGTCGACGGCCGCCGATCCGGATCGGATCAACGCCGTGGTCCTGCTCACCGACGGGCGCAACGAATACCCACCGGACACCGATCTCAGCGGCCTGGTCCGGGAGATCCAGGTGTCGGAGAACTCGTCCGGCGCCGTCCGGGTCTTCTCGATCGCATACGGCCAGGACGCCGATCTGGAAACGCTGCGCCAAATCAGCGAGGCTTCTCGCGCGGCCGCGTATGACGCGACCGACCCGACGTCGATCGAACGGATCTTCACCGCGGTGATCTCGAACTTCTAGCGCGAGTACGGACAGAATCCGAGTAGGGACGGAATCAGGATCATGGCTCGCACTGGCCAGCAACGCACCCGCGAGCAGCGCATCCGGCGCCGAATGGGCGCTCGCGCCGTGTCGGTGCTGCGCGACCCGTGGGTTCTGGTCACCTGCGGCATCGGCGCCGGCGTGGGCTGGGCCGTCCAACTCCCGGTCGGGGCCGCGCTCGGGGTAGGCGCGGCGATGCTGGCGGTAGCCGGCGCGGTCAAGGCCTTGTCCGGGGACGGATCCGAGTACATCGGCGCCGGAACGCCCGCGGTTCGGCGCGGCACCGTGCAGGCCATGCTCGTGGACCGGCTCGCGTCGGTTGCCGACCAGCTGGCCGCGATGGTGCCGTCGTTTGCCGGGACCGCGCTCGGATCGTCAGTCGTGGAGGCATCCACCGGCGCCGCCGCGGCGGTCGACTCGGCCCGGCGGTTGGCTTCGGCGATCGACGCGATCGACAACGCGCTCGAGGCCACCACCAGCACGCTCGGTGCCGACTCGGGCTGGTCGGCCCGGTCCCGCGAGTCCCGATCCGAGCGAGAAGCCGTCGTAATGCGGCTGCAATCGCGCCGCGACCTACTGCTGTCCCGGATCGAATCCGCGTATCTAGGAGCCGAGGAAGTACGGGCGAAGCTGCTCGAGGTGTCGGCCACGATGCAGACTCCGAGCCTGGACCCGGCCGCGGACTCCGGGCTGGCCGAGGTAAGCCAGAACCTGGAGACGCTGCGCCAGGGCTTGGCGGAGCTCGAGTCCGCGGCCGCCTCGCCGGGGCTGCCAGACCGGCTGGATCCGGGCGCATCTCGATAGCCCTTGCCCAGGCCGCGCCACGGCCCGGGACTAGTCCACCAGCCAGGCTTGCAGCCGGTCCGCACAGTGGTAGATCTGGCTGATCTCCACGTACTCGTCCTTGGAGTGCGCGAGCTCTGGATCGCCCGGTCCGAAGTTGACCGCAGGCATGCCCAATGCGCTGAACCGCGCGACATCGGTCCAGCCGAGCTTGGCCCGCGGCGGTCCGCCCATGGCTGTGACGAACGCGGCCGCCGACGGCCGGTCGAGCCCGGGCAGCGCACCCGCGGCGGAATCCGTGCAGACGATCTCGAAGCCGATGAAGACGTCCTTTAGGTGGTCCAGCGCCGCCTGCTCAGAGCGATCGGGAGCGAAGCGGTAGTTCACCACGACCACGCACTCGTCCGGGATCACGTTCCCGGCCACCCCGCCGCTGATCCCGACCGCGTTGAGCCCCTCCCGGTACTCCAGGCCGTCGATCACGACCCGCCGCGCCTGGTAGGCGCGCAGCCGGTCCAGCACCGCCCCGGCGTCGTGGATTGCGTTGTGGCCCATCCACGCGCGGGCCGAGTGCGCGCGCACCCCGGACGTCCGGACCTCGATTCGCATCGTGCCCTGGCAGCCGCCCTCGACGGTGGCGTTGGACGGCTCCATCAGCACCGCGAAGTCGCCGGCCAGCCAGTCAGGATAAGCGGCCGAGATCAACCCGAGGCCGTTGCGGTCCGACTCGACCTCCTCACCCTCGTAGAAGAGGTAGGTGACGTCCCGGTTCGGTTCGGTCAGATTCGCGGCCATCCGTAGCGCGATCGCGACGCCACCCTTCATGTCACACGCGCCGAGCCCGTACAGCCGATCGCCGTCCCACCGGGACGGCAGGTTTCCGGCCGCCGGCACGGTGTCGATGTGCCCGGCAATTACGACTCGCTCCGAACGCCCCAGGGTGGTCCGGGCCACGACCGACTGGCCGAACCGGTCCACCCGCAGCTGGGGTACCAGCCGCAGGGCCGCCTCGATCTCGTCGGCCAGCCGCGCCTCATTACCGCTGACCGACTCGATGTCCACCACCGCGGCGGCCAGCTCGACCGGATCAGTAGACAGGTTCAGGGCACCCATCGCCGCTACACCGATAGCCCGTGGCGGCGGAGGATGTCGTTCAGCTGCGCCTTGTCGTGCCGCTCGCCCTCGGTGAGCCGCTTGATCACCAGCACGCAGGGCAGTCCGAAGGTCCCACCACCGAACTCCCTGGATCTGGTCCCCGAGACCGCCACCGACCATGGTGGGATCCGGCCGCGCCCCAACTCCTGGCCGGTGTCCGCGTCGATGACCGGCATCGACCGGGACAGGATCACGCCGGCGCCCACGACCGCACCCGGGCCGACCCTGGC
>DATAFN010000256.1:0-1665 GCA_036257435.1 Actinomycetes bacterium | reverse complement strand
GCTCCACCATCGCCATCAGCCGGTGACCGGCCAGATCGGTGACCGCGCCGGCACAGGCGGCGAGCGTCCGAATTGTCGCCGGATCCTCGGGGTCGATGCGTAACAGCATCTTCCCGCCGTCGAACCCCATCGCGGCCAGCGAGTCGGCGTCGTACCCGGTGAACCGGTCGTCCAGCTCGAAGCGGGTGCCGGCCAGGCCGCCCCGGTTCATCGACCCGATGACAACCTTGTCCTCGAGCGCGCCGAGCACGAGCAGGTCCTCGATGATGTCGGCGGTGGCGAGCACGCCATCGACGCCCGGCCGCGCCAGCGCGACAACCAGGCGTTCCAGCAGGTCCCACCGGTTGGCCATGGCCATCGGCCGGCCGCTGGCGGCCAGTGAGCCGCGGGCCGGGTGATCGGCCGCGATGATCATCAGTCGGCCTGGGTAGCCGAGCAGCGGGCGGCGCCGGCGCCGGGCTGCCGCCTGCGCAATTGCTCCCGGGCGGTAGGCCCGGAGCTCCGCGATCTCACGGCTGATGCGATCTCGCACCGGACACCCCCTCCGGCTCCGCCAAACCGACCTCGGCCAGCACCGCATCAACCTCTGCCTCCGTGGGCATCGCAGCCGAGCATGCGATCTGACCGGCGACGATCGCACCGGCCGCGTTGCCGAACCGCAGCACTCTGGCCAGCGGCCAGCCGCGCAACAGCCCCAGGCACAGCGCACCGCCGAACGCGTCGCCGGCGCCGAGTCCGTTGACCACCTGGACCGGGATCGGCGCCGCGCGGGCGATCTCGGTCCTAGTCATCGCCAGCACGCCGTCTGGGCCGAGCTTGACCACGGCCAGCCCCACCCCGCAATCGAGCAGTGCGGTGCCGGCCGCCCGCGGGTCGCGGGTGCCGACCGCCACCTCGCACTCGTCGAGGTTGCCGACCGCGACGGTGACGTATGGCAGCGCGGCGGACACGGCCGTGGTGGCAGCCGTGGCCGACGGCCAGAACTGGGCCCGGTAGTCCAGGTCGAGCACGGTCGGATGGGTGCGCCGCCGCAACCGCAGCGCGGTCAGCGTCGCGGTCCGGCTCGGCTCCTGGCACAGGCCGGTCACCGTCGCCCACAGCACTCGGGCCGCGGCCAGTTCGGGAAGGTCGAGCTCATCGGCGCGGATCTCCAGATCGGGCGCTTTCGGCTCCCGGTAGAAGTACAGCGGGAAGTCGTCGGGTGGCAGCATCGCGCAGAACGTGACCGGCGTCGGCAATCCGGGAACCGGGCTGACCCAGCGTTCGTCGACGCCGAACCCGCGCAGGGCCGCGTGCACGTAGTCGCCGAACGGGTCGGCCCCGGTTCTGGTTACCACCGCGGAGCGCAGGCCAAGCCGTGCGGCGGCGACCGCGACATTGGTCGCGCTGCCACCGAGGTAGCGGGTGAAGTGCTCGACCTCGGCCAGCCCGACGCCGACCTGGTCGGGGTAGATGTCCACCCCGACCCGACCGATGGTGACCAGGTCGAACGGCATGCTCAACGCCTTCGATCCGGGCCGGCGGGCGGCTCGCGGTCGAGCTCCGGTTCGAGCGCGGCCAGGTAGTCGAGGCTGGCCCGGACCGCGCCGACTGGTCCAACCTGTCGATCCGGCTCGCGGTCGAGCCGAATGTCCTGCTCGAGCACGTACCAGCCGCGGTATCCGG
>DATAFN010000241.1:0-2863 GCA_036257435.1 Actinomycetes bacterium | reverse complement strand
TGGAGCTCGGCGAGCCTTGAGTCGAGGCCCGGATCGGTAGGCGACATCCAGAACTCCAAGTGGCCGGTGTTGACTGGTTCGCCAGTCAGTGAACTGAGGGTGGCCGAGCGCTGTCAAGGCCCGGGTGCTCGGATTCCGGCTAGATCGCGAACACAAGTCACTGGGTAAGCAGGCTCAGCCGCCCGACGTATTCGATAGGTCGGGCGCTAGCTAGGTGTTGCCGTGCGGATTGTGTTCGCCCGCCCGCTTAGCGCAATTCGCCCGCCCGGCGGTCAGGCCGGGAAGTCTGACTCGTCGATGCCGGCTTCGCGAGCCGCGGCGATCCGGGCGTGCCGCAGCGCCTCCCGGCGGGACTGCTTGCCCTGTAGCGCGATCCGGACGCCGAACCCGTCCAGCAGGGCGGCCAGCCGGCAGGCGGATGCGGCCGGATCCGGACAGTCGAACTCACCGGAGTCGGCACCGGCGCGCAACACCCGCTCCAGCAACTCGGTCCAGGCGTCGTCGAGCTCGGTGGTGATGTCGCGCAACCCGGGATCGCGCAGCGCGGCGCCCCACGCGTCGATCCACAGCACCCAACTCTGGTCCCCACGCTCGGCTGGGACGAACTCCTTGAGCAGGCGGTCGAGGCGGCTGACCGCACTGCCGGAGCCGTCGACGATCCGCCTGACCCGGTCGATGTCGCGCTGGGCGGCCGTCTTGAGCATCTCGGCGAACAGCTCGTCCTTGGAGCTGAAGTGGTAGTGGATCAGGCCGGCGCTCACCTCGGTGGCGGCTGCCACATCGGCTACCCGGGTGTTGGCCAGACCGCGCTCCAGCGCTACCCGTTCGGCCGCGTCGAGCAGTGCGGCTCGGCGGGCAACGAGCTGTTCGGCTCGGCTGGGCTTGCGCGGTGAGGCGATAGTCACGTGGTCAGCGTAGCGGGAACTCGCTCACTTGTTGGTCAACCAGTCAGTGAAACTGTTCCGCTCTTCCGAGGCAGCTCCTACACTCGCCGCATGGCCAAGAAGGCGCCGACGCCGCTGAGAACTCGTGGCGGCCGGATCGAGCTTGTCCAGCTCTGCCGGGTCTTCGACGACCAGGTTGCGGTGGACGCCATCGATCTGGAGATTCCGCGGGGTGAGCTGTTCTCCGTGCTCGGGCCGTCCGGATGTGGCAAGACCACCACGTTGCGGATGATCGCCGGGTTCGAGCGGCCGACCAGCGGCCAGGTGCTCCTCGACGGGATCGATGTGACCGACGAACCACCGCACCGGCGGCCGGTCAACACCGTGTTCCAGAACTACGCGTTGTTCCCGCACCTGTCCGTCGCGGACAACGTCGGCTACGGGCTGCGCTGGCGTAAGGACATCGACAAGGCCGAGCGCCGGGCCAAGGTCGGTTCCGCGCTCGAGCTGGTCCGGTTGTCCGCGTTCGCCGGCCGCCGGCCGGCCCAGCTCTCCGGCGGCGAGCAGCAGCGGGTCGCGCTGGCCAGGGCGCTGGTGCTGCAGCCCGCGGTGCTCCTGCTCGACGAGCCGCTGGGCGCTCTTGATGCCCGGTTGCGCAAGTCGCTGCGCCAGGAGCTGGTCGCGATCCAGCGCGAGGTCGGGATCACGTTCGTATTCGTCACCCACGACCAGGAGGAGGCGCTCGAGCTGTCCGACCGGGTTGCGGTGATGAACCAGGGCCGGTTGATCCAGTGCGGGACCCCGCGCGAGGTGTACGAATCGCCGGAGACCGAGTTCGTCGCCGACTTCCTCGGGGTGGCGAACGTCCTGGACGCGGCCTGCGGGGCGGCGACGGTCGGTGGGTCACGCCGGCGGGTCACGGTCGGGTCGTTCGAGCTGACCGCCACCACGAGCGACATCACGAGCGGAGCCACCGACGCGCTCAACGGCACCGGCAAGGTGGTGATCAGGCCCGAGCGGGTGCGGCTGTCAACGGGCACGAAGACCGGCGCCAACATGCTGCCGGGAATGGTGAACCGGCTGGTGTACCTGGGGTCGACCACCCAGGTAGTGGTCACGCTGCCGCACGGCGCGCAGATCCAGGCGCTGGTGACCAACGACGCGGACGACCAGGCCTACTCGCCCGGCACCCCGGTGACGGTCACGCTTCCCGCGGATGCGCTGCGCCTGCTCAATCCGGCCGAGTAGCGCGCCCCGAGCGGCCGGGGGCAGCTACACGTCGATGGCGGCGAGGTCGCGTAGCGCCGCGCTGGACGAGTCGGCGCCGCCTGCTGCCGCGCCTCTCCGGCGCATCCGCAGCACCGCCCAGGCGAGCACCAGCGCGAGCGTCGTCCCGGCCAGCATGATGGTGGCCAGCGCGTTGAGCGCGGGAGAGGGTGCCTGCCGGACCGCGCCGTAGAGCTTGATCGGAACCGTGGTGGACGATGCGTCGGCGGACAGGAACGCGCTGACTACGAAGTCGTCGATGGAGGCGGCGAAGACCACCAGCACGCTGGCGATCACGGCCGGAGCCAACAGCGGCACCAGCACGGTCCGGATCGCCCGCACCGGGCTGGCGCCGAGATCCTGGGCGGCGTCCTCGTAGATCCGCCCGATCGAGAGCAGCCGGCTGCGCACGATCACCACGACGTACGAGACCGAGAACGTCACGTGCCCGAGCACCTGCGCGGTTCGGCCGAGCGGGATCGCGGTGTATAGGTTTGTGAAGGTCAGGTAGAGCGCGCTACCCATGACGATCTCGGGGGTCGCCAGCGGCAGCAGCATGCGGCCGTTCGCCGCGGTAGAGGAGCGGGAGCGCCAGCGGGTCAGGCCGAGCGCCAGTGCCACTCCGAGCGGGGTCGCGATCAGCACGGTGAGCGCGGCCAGCCGGAGGCTGTTGGTCAGCGCCAGCCGCAGGCTTGGATCGGTCCAGACCGAAC